>JACUUR010000050.1 GCA_014859205.1 Dehalococcoidia bacterium
TATGCGACGCGGGGTAGAGCAGTGGTAGCTCGTCGGGCTCATAACCCGGAGGTCGGTGGTTCAAATCCACCCCCCGCCACCAAGAAACTGAATAGGCAGGATAGCCTGCAGGGCTATCCTGCCTTTCCCTTATGCCCGGCGAGGCCCGGCGGCAAGGTGAAGCATACGTCTAGCAGTTGGTCTCTCCCGATTGTTCAGGGCATACCGGTATGCTACCATGTAGGCATGGCACGCTCAGGCCCTAACCACCCCCCCCCACTCAGAATCTATAATAGTCGCGCATCAACATGCGCTGATCTGCGAGGGGATTGCCAGGATCCTCGAAGAAGCCGGCTTCCGCGTTGTGGGCCAGGCTAATACTGAGTGCGGCCTCTTCCGGTTGGGAACACACCATAGCCCGGACATCATGCTGCTGGACTGGGAGATCCCAGATGTTGCCCCGCATACTATAAGCAGGTTGACGGAAAAGCTGCCACACACCGCTGTCGTCCTCCTGACCCAACCGCAATCGACAGAAGCCCTCTTGCCCATGCTTCAGGCGGGTGCCCGGGGTTACCTGTCCACTAACCTTTCATCTCAGGAGTTCGTGCAATCTCTGCGCATGCTCGCGAAAGGGGACATGGTTATCTCCCAGGAGATGGTCAGCGGAGTGAAGGTAGAGTTGGCGGCTGAGCAGGCCCTGAAGAGCCAGGAGGGTATAAGCGGCCGCGAGCGCGAGGTGCTGCGCTTAGTATGCCAGGGCGACACCAATCGGGAGATCGCCGAGAAACTGATCGTGTCGGAGCACACGGTAAAGGTCCACCTGCGCAGCATCCTGAACAAGCTGAATCTGCGTAACCGCCAGCAAGTCGCGGCCTATGCGGTACAGGAGGGACTGGTCACCGATATCAAGTCCGAAGACCAATCACAGTCAGCGCCCTGAGCAGTCCACCGAACTATGACCGAAGGGATTACCCTGTATTACCCATTGGGGTGGTGCCGGTCTAGCCGATCAGGGGATGTGCCGGCGTTGCCGGTTGTAATAGACTCTGCATGTTTGATGCCTCTCTGTCTCGAACAAGCGCAGATGAGGCTGTCGAACCATAATCTGAAGGAGGTAACGATGATTGAAGTGAGTGAACTGGCAGCCAATGCGTTAGCGCAGAGCCTGCAGATGAGCGGTGTGGAGCCAGAGAAGGGGTTCCGGCTGACAAGGCAGGAGGACAAGTTCGCGTTGGAGATTGACAGCCCCGCCCAGGAGGACAAAGTGATCGAGCATGAGGGCACCATTGTGCTGATGGTTGACCAGGACACCGAGCAAGAGGTTGGCGACGTGCTTATCGATGTGGAGGACAGGCCGGACGGTCCGCAGTTGATGATGCGGAGTAAGCCCCCTGAGCACTAGCCAGCAAGCTTGCAGGGACAAGAGCGACGCCCTGCGCGGCAGATTGCCAACCCAGTGCAAGGATCGGGGCTCAGAGAGCCTGCGGACGATGGCAACCGCCACTGGTAGCTGTAATGGACTGGAACTGTTGCCTTCAGGAGATAAGCGCAATGGAGATAAAACCCGGAGTTCAGGTCATAGACAAGAACGGCAAGGAGATCGGCTCGGTCAACCACCTGGCACGCGATGGCTGGAGCGGCGAGATCAAGAAGTTCATCGTGAACAGGCAGGCCCCTGACAACGACCTCTTTTTCACGCCTGACGATGTGGCGGAAGCGACCGATACGGTTATAAAGCTGAAAATCGCCTTTGATGAAAAATGAACCAGAGAAGACAAAATGACTGGCAGTGGTGTTCTGTGCTTGCTGCCGCCCGCCTGACACAGCCGCTGTTCAAATCGCTTGACTTGTGCTATCATCGTTCATAGCGTATCGAAAAGGAGCCTGATTTGAAAATACTATTAGTATATCCGCAGTACCCAGATACCTTCTGGAGTTTCAAGCATGCCCTGAGGTTCATCTCCAAGAAGGCAACTTTCCCTCCTTTGGGATTGTTAACCGTGGCCGCAATGCTTCCCCAGGAATGGGAGAAGAAGCTGGTGGACCTGAACATAACGACACTGACAGATAAGGACCTGAAGTGGGCCGACTACGTGTTCCTGAGCGGCATGGTCGCGCAGCAAGCTTCGGCGAGGGAGATCATCGATAGGTGCAATGAACTCGGTACCAAGATTGTGGCCGGGGGGCCATTTTTCGGCCCCGGCTATGAAGACTTCGGGTTTGATGAGATAGACCATCTTGTCTTCGGCGAGGCTGAAGATGTCCTCCCGTTGTTCGTGGACGACGTGGAGAAGGGCTGTGCCAAGCATATCTACTCGTCTGACCAGTTCCCGGACATAAAGAAAACTCCCGTTCCTTTGTGGTCACTCATAAACAAGAGAAAGTACCAGTCGATGGTTATCCAGTATTCCCGGGGTTGCCCTTTCAACTGTGAATTCTGCGATATTGTTATACTGAACGGGCATACACCTCGAACCAAGGGCAAGAACCAGATAGTAGCCGAACTTGAGGCACTTTACACTTCAGGGTGGCGAGGCGGCGTATTCTTTGTTGATGACAATTTCATCGGCAACAAACGTAAACTGAAGTCGGAGGTCCTGCCGGCGATAATTGAGTGGATGCAGGAGAGGAAACATCCCTTTTCATTTTTCACGGAAGCATCGATTAACCTGGCCGATGATGAACAGCTAATGCGCCTGATGAGTGCAGCAGGATTCAACATGGTGTTCGTGGGCATAGAGAGCCCCAATGAAGAGAGCTTGATGGAATGCAACAAGCTGCCCAATAAGAACCGCGATCTACTGGCGGCGGTTAAGAAGATACAGCGCTATGGCTTGCAGGTCCAGGGAGGATTCATAGTCGGGTTTGATAGCGATCCTCCTTCCATCTTCAAGAGCCAGATCGAGTTCATACAGAAGAGCGGAATCGTTACTGCAATGGTAGGCGTTCTGATGGCCCCTCCGGGGACAAGGCTTTACGAACGACTTAGGAAAGAAAACCGTCTGCTGCCCAAGGGCTCAGGTGACAACACAGACGGGTCAACCAATTTCATCCCCGCCATGGGGCTGGACATGCTTGTCAAAGGATACAGACAGGTCCTAGAGGGAATCTATGGCCCCAGGCAATACTATGAGCGCATCAAAACCTTTCTCAGGGAATACAGACCCGGCAATAGACGAAAATTCGGGGTCTCCCTTATCCAGCTCATAGCATTGGTAAGGTCCGCATGGGTGCTGGGGGTCAAGGAGAAAGGGAGAGTACACTACTGGAAGTTGTTCGCCTGGACATTGCTGAGGAGGCCCAGGTCCTTCGCTCTATCCATGACGCTTGCTGTTCAGGGTTTCCATTTCCGCAAGGTAGCCGAAAAAGTACGTGCATCGCTGACCGGCGATATCGGCACGTTGGAGCGCGCAGGAGAGTAGGCGAGCAAACAGAATTGGACCTCACTTAGAGGTCCTAGTAGATGTCAGCAGCGGAACTCGCACCTTGATAGTTCGGGCACGCCTCATCCTGATAACCCGCACCAGCTAGCGCCTGAGCCAAGAGGGTGGAATCACATTGACACACTGTCTGCCAAATCCTGACATTCTGCCTGCCCTGGTTTTCTGAAGCCTGTTGATGCAGATGGAATCACGATCTGCTGACAAGAAAGCGATGAAGATGGTGGCCATTGTGGGCATGGCAGGGTCGGGCAAGTCTGAAGTAGCCCGGGCATTTGAGCACCATGGCTTTAGAAAGGTGCGGTTCGGGGATATCACGGACGAAGAACTTGGGCGACGGGGATTCGAGATGAATGAGGAAAACGAGCGGCGTGTCAGGCAGCAACTGAGAGAGGAACGCGGTATGGCTGCTTACGCCGAGTTGAACCTGCCCAGAATCGACAGTGCACTGCAATCATCAAATGTTGTGGTAGACGGGCTTTACTCCTGGGAAGAGTATGCTATGTTGAAGGGATACTATGGTCGGCAGCTCACCACAGTTGCTGTTCATTCCTCGCCCGCCACGAGATACAGAAGGCTCGCGCGCAGGGCGATCAGGCCTCTGACAAAGAAGGAGGCGGCCGGCCGAGACAAGTCCGAACTGGAGAACCTCAATAAGGGCGGCCCCATTGCCATGGCCGACTTCACCATAGTAAATGAGGCTTCCCTGGCGCACCTGGAGGAGGAGACCGAACGGGTCTTGCTTGCGTTGAAATGAGAAGTCAAACCAGGCCCGACATCGATGAGTACTTCTTGAAGATAGCCTCTGTGGTGGCGGAGCGTTCCACCTGCCGCCGCCATCATGTAGGCGCTGTGGCAGTGAGGGACAAGCACATACTGGCCACGGGCTACAACGGCGCTGCTGCGGGGCTCGAAGATTGTCTGGAACTCGGCTGCCTCAGGGACGAACTGAGCATAGATTCTGGAACGAGGCACGAAATATGCCGGGGCATTCATGCCGAACAGAACGTAATCATACAGGCATCACTGCACGGGGTGAGCCTTGAGGGCGCTACTATTTATGTTACGCATTCGCCATGCGTGCTCTGCGCCAAGATGCTGGTCAACGCCAGAATAGACCGATTTGTGACCTTTGGCCGCTATGCTGATGACTCCTTCGCCCACCTGTTTCAGGAAGCAGGCATAGGATTTGACCTCCACAACAAACCGCCCACCCAGATAACGCATCTGCCCTGACTTGAAGGCTGTTTGTTGCTTATCCCGTGACGTTTCTTCCTCCGAGCCCACAATATGCCGGCCAAGACTGCAATTTGACAAATAGGCCACCTCGGGTTACAGTATGGCTGTTAGTTTCAAGTTTAGGTTATTGCAAGGTTTTTCAAGTTATTACACATCACTTGGGCGTTGGGTGACCAAACTCTGACTAAAATCGAGTAGAAGCGAGGTCATCCAATGAGTTGTCTGAATAATTCTCTGCAGCGTTCCGATCCTGCGTCCGTCGATTTCGAAAGCTTCAATCTGCATGCCAGCGTCATGGCCGGTGTACGTGCGCTCGGCTACTCCGTGCCCACACCGATTCAATCACGGGCCATCCCGTTGATAATGCAGGGACGTGATGTCATCGGGCTTGCACAGACGGGCACGGGCAAGACGGCTGCTTTTGTGTTGCCGATCTTAGAACATCTGCGCCGAAATCCTCGAAGATCCGTGCGAGCTCTGATCATCGCGCCAACGCGCGAACTCACTGAGCAGACCTGCGAGGTTATCAACGGCCTGGGGGGCAGAACGGGATTGCGGGGCATTGCTGTCTACGGCGGCGTGAGCATGGAGCGGCAGGTCCAGGGACTGCGGAGCGGGGCTGAGATCGTCGCGGCCTGTCCGGGGCGTCTGCTTGACCATCTGTGGAAAGGAACGATCAGTCTGGCAGAACTGGAAGTCCTGGTCATTGACGAGGCCGACCGTATGTTCGATATGGGCTTTCTGCCCGATGTGCATAGTATTCTGCGGTGTATCCTGCACAGACACCAGACGTTGCTTTTCTCGGCTACCATGCCTGCCGAGATCAGGCGCCTTGCGGGCGAAATACTCCATGACCCCATCACTGTACAGGTCGATCGCCAGCTTCCGGCCAAGACAGTCTCGCACTCTCTCTATCCGGTACCACAGCACCTCAAGACGAATCTGCTCAAGGAAATCCTGGACAATACGGATATGGATTCGGTGCTTATCTTCACCCGTACCAAGCACAGAGCAGAACGCGTAACACAGCAGTTGATGAGAGCCGGCTATCGGGTTGCTTCTCTGCAGGGCGACCTTCCCCAGAACCGGCGTCAAGCCGCGCTGGACAGTTTCCGTAATGGCTCAGTCAAAATCCTGGTGGCGACCGATATTGCCTCCCGCGGGATAGACGTCTTAAGCATCTCCCACGTCATCAACTACGATATGCCGGATAGCACCGACGCCTACATCCACCGCATCGGCCGCACGGGCAGAGTTGACAAGAACGGAGATGCGATTAGCTTCGTCACCAGCACCGATGCCGACAAGGTAACGGCGCTTGAGCGCCTCCTGGGAGCAGCCCCGGAACGCGTGACATTGCCGGGCTTTGACTACGCCAGGCCCTGCCCAGACAATGATGGACGCCGTTCCCGATGGCCATTGCGTCAGGCCGTAGGAGCCAACAGATCGGCAAGACGCAGCCGGTGACGACCATCTAACGCTCCATCGTACATCATGTGTTAGGTCAGGATCCCGGCCGGGAAGCAGTCGCTTTCCGTATCCTCCCCCTGGCCAGCGAAACGAAGATGCCGATGAAACAGACGCTGGATAGCACCATGAACGCGCCCCTCATGCTCTGCTGAAAGAGTGGATAGTACTCAGGTGTGATCTCAACCCTGCCTACATATAGGGCAAGCATCAGCATGGTGACCCCCATGCCCATGACGAAACCGATCTGTCGCATCGTCGCTACGATTGCCGAGGCCACTCCATAAGACGCTACTGGCGCAGAACTCATAATGGCATTCGTATTGGGTGACGAGAAGAAAGCCTGCCCCAGCCCCACCAGAATCAGGTTGCCGATGACCAATCCGAGCGGGGTTCTCTCATCTAAGAATATGAAGATGGCCACTCCCATGGCCGTCAACGCCATTCCTACCGAGGCAACTATCCTGGGTTCAATCCGATCCGAAAGCCTGCCGGCGAAGGGTGCCAGAACTGCCGATGCGGCGGGCATTGCTATCAGAACCAGGCCCGCGCTCTCGGGGTTGAAGCCCTTGACATATTGCAGGTAGAAGCTTATGAGGAAAGAGACAGCCAAGATAGGGCTGTATTCAAGCAGCGCTGCCAGGCTTGAAAAGCTGAAGGCCCTGCTATTTCTGAACAGGTTCATATCCAGCACCGGACTGCGGGTCTTCATCTCCCATCTGGCGAACAAGAAGAGGCCCACTACTCCCCCCACCAGTAACCACACCCCTGACATCTCCGGCAGCAGGGTAAAGCCGTATACCACGGCGACAAGAGCAAGGCTGTAGATTATGGAGCCTACGACATCAAACGTCTCGCCCATTGCCCCGGTCCATTCTCCCCTGAGCTTCCACAGGCCGAGGCCGATGATCAGCAGACCCAGGGGCACAGTCAGGAAAAAGATGCTCCTCCAGCCAAGGTGTTCGGTCAGGATCCCGCCCAGGACGGGACCTAGGGCCAGACCTGTGTAAACCGCAGCGGCGTTTAGCCCCAGAACTCTCCCCCTCTCAGCTGACGGAAACACGGAGGTGAGCAGTGCAACTCCTGTGCCGGCAAACATGGCCACGCCGATGCCCTGAAGGACCCGAAAGGCGATCAGCATGGCGCCGGATCCTGCTAGGCCTGACAGAAGAGACGTGACCGTGAAGATGGCTATTCCGCCCATGAAAACCCTCTTTCTGCCGTATATATCTGCTATCCTGCCGACGGGAACAAGGAAGGCCGCTGAGGACAGCAGATAGGCGGTGGCAACCCAGCCCAGCGTGACCGCATCCAGCGACAGGTCCCGCCCGATCGAGGGAAGGGCAACATTAACGGAGGAAGCCATGAAGGGAAACAGGAAGAAGGTCATTGTGGCCACAAGCAGGAGGACTCGTTGGCCGGTGTCATTGCCCGCAGGGTCACGCATGTTGGGGCATTCTAGCCCATTTGATGAGAACGCTTCCAGTGCTGGCCGGGGTCGTCTCAGGGGGCCGTGTCTGCTTCAACGGAGCGATCCATTACACCGCGATGCAGCCAGGGAGATGCCCGATGGAGATTGCTTCAGTCCCAGTATCGTTGTAGACTTCTACTTCTTCGTGTCTTGATGCCAGGACACACGGGAGAGTTTCAGAGTGTTTCGAACTAAGGCCGGCGCCAGCAAGCTACTGATCGCTGTAGTCATCGGCCTGGTAGCATTCAAGGTGGTCGTCGGCTGGCTCACCGGCAGCATCAGCATACTGGCCCAGGCAGCTGACAGCCTGTTAGACCTGTTTGCCGGGATAATCACCTTCTCTGCGATCCGCATTGCGGCCAAGCCGGCTGATGCAGAACACCCATACGGTCACGGCAAGGTAGAGGATGTCACCGGCGTAGTGCAGGCAATCCTGATCTTCGCCGCTGGTGGACTGATAATCTACTCGGCAATAGGCCGCATAATGGAGGGCGTCACCATCGAACTGGCCGAGGCGGGAATAGCTGTGATGGCGGTCTCCATTGTGGTGAGCATCTTCCTGTCCCGGCATCTGATGAAAGTATCCCGGGCAACTGGTTCTGTGGCACTGGAGGCCAATGCGCGTAATATTGCCGCCGACGTCTATTCAGCCTCAGCCGTATTGGCGGGGTTGGCCATAGGGCGATTCACTGCACTTGATGTGATGGACCCCATCATTGCCATAGGAGTTGCCGCATACATCCTGAAAGTGGCCATTGACACCATCCGCAGACCCATGTCAGGGCTCCTGGACGAGAAGCTGCCTCCATCGCAGCATGCAGCCGTCGAAGCCAGTCTGAGCAGACACGACCGTGAGGTCTCGGGATTCCACGCACTACGGACACGGCGGGCTGGCAGTCGCAGCTACATTGATCTGCACCTGGTCATGGCCGGGGACATCAGTCTGGAACAGGCTCACGAGATATGCGACCAGGTGGAGGCGGACATCAGAACTATGCTCAAAGATGCCAGCGTAATCGTCCATGCTGAGCCATGCGACAAAGAGTGCCGGCAATGCTCCGCAAACTGCTCAACGCGCCGGGCCGACTGACTACCCCCGGGCAAGCTCCTCCGGTAGCACAGCATCATGGTCATCCGCATGAACCGGCAGCAAAATCGCCCCGTCCTGAGGGAGAGGATTCCGATGAGGGAAAAGCCCGCCGGCTACTCCGAACCCGGGCAGGCACTGAGATCAAGGCCCTGAGCAGCCATCCCCTGCGGAAAACTATCGCGAAGCCGATCGCCATGCAGATCAAGACTATGATGGGGCCTCTGAGCAGGAAGTCCCTCATGATGACGAACCGTGGGGCCTCAGGTTGACTGCTTGCGCCTCTTCGTATCCCTGGCCCTCTTAGACGTGGCGTCCTTATAGACCCGTGCCAGGCTCTTGCCATGCTGGAGCATCTTGGCCTGCTTCTTTGCTCGCCGCTGCTGTCTACGTTCTTGTTTGGTCTTCTCGGCAAGCTGGTCCTGATCCGGAGTCTGCTCGTCTACCACTTGACTTCGTAGGAGCCGAGGATAAAATCGAGATCTTCCTGAAAAGCGGAGAGCTTTTCTGGGGAAAGAACGGCGTCATCAACGTCAAGGAGCATTTTTGCTTCGTCTCGCGGCGAGCCCAGGATGTGCACACTGCCGTATTCCCTCTGGTCTTTCCCCTGGGCAGGATCAGCCCTCAACAGCAGCGTGGAACGCGACTGAGTGGCACCGCTGGGAAGACCGTAAGTCTGCGACTCCGTCTCAACAGCTATGATCCCTTGTTTCTGCAACAAGCTCCGTACCTCGTCGCAGAGCATTTCGTGGTTCAGGCCTCTATAAGTCTTCCTGATCTGCATTGTCACCTTGTTCTCCCGCCGATTATTATAGCACGTCCTTGTCTGTGCTATAATCGAGAGTCGAGATGAAGAAAGAACTGATGGATATCCTGGCCTGCCCCGTATGTAAAGGGGACCTCGAACTTAGAGTGGATGAGGAAAAGGGGGAAGAGGTGGTGACCGGTTCGCTTTATTGCGCCCATTGCGACTATTCCTATCCCATTGCGGATACGATTCCCAATCTGCTGCCGCCTGAGCAGCAGAGCTGAGTCAGGGGCTATAGGCCACGCCTGTTGTCGGCGATTCCCAGACCTCCACATTCACCAGCTTCACCGGAGACCCGGCAAGGGAGTCCTGTAGTTCGCCGTATATCACCGCTGCAATATTCTCGCTGGAGGGTCCCATCTGATCAAGAGGGGCCACGTTATTCAAGCAGGCATGGTCAAAGCGGGCCAGCACTTCCCTCAGGTGTCGTTTCAGTTCGGCGAAGTCGTAAGCCAGGCCTGTCTCATCCAACCCGGCTGCTTCCATGCGGGCCACCACCTTGAAGCGGTGACCGTGCAGGTTCTCACATTTACCGCGATAGTTCGGCAGGTAATGAGCAGCGTCAAAGTGCTCTTCCACAAATAGTTGATACATCGACTCCTCCTGTGCATTTTCGCACTCCGTCCTTTCCCTCAACGTCGCCGGCCAGTTCACCGATGGTCTTGCCCAGCCCGGGAGGAACCAACTCTGGGGCGATCTCAGCCAGCGGTATGAGCACAAAAGCCCGCTCCCTCATGCGGGGGTGAGGGATAATCAGACTCGGGGTCTCCATGATCATAGTGTCGTACAACAGGATATCTACATCAATAGATCGGGGTGAGTTCACCTCGCCCCCAGGGACTCTCCCCATCTCAGCTTCGGTGTCCTTGGCCAGGCATAGGAGTTCCCCGGGGGAAAGGCTGGTGGAGATGCGGCAGACCATGTTGAGGAACCACGGTTGCTCCTTTCCCCGATGCAGAAGCGGGACCGGCCTGGTCTCGTATATGGATGATACCTGCTCAATGCTTACGTTGAGAGACAGTAATCTCAGCGCCCGGCAGAGGTTCTCCTGCCGGTCACCCAAGTTTGAGCCAAGACAAAGATAGACGCTCGCCAACCCGCCTACACACCTCTCACAATGGCATCGCTCATCTTGCACACGCGGGCCATCTCCTTCACATCGTGTACCCGAACGATATCGGCGCCCCTGGCGATGCCGATGGCTACGGTAGCAGCCGTTCCTTCTATTCGCAGGTCATCAGGGGGAACGAACGCTACCTCACCCGACCTCTGGTCGGGAGGCAGATCAAGCACCCAGCCTATGAATGACTTGCGGGAGCTACCCAGGAGGACAGGCTTTCCCAACACCCGGAGTTCGTCAAGGCGTCTCAGAACCTCCAGGTTTTGGTCCTGTGTCTTGCCGAAACCTATGCCGGGATCGACTATGATATTCTCGCCGGGCACTCCTGCGTCCAGGGCTTGCTCGACGGCCCTGTTCAAGTCGGAGACAACCGCAGGGACTATATCGCTGCTACGAGAGTCACGCTGGTTGCTCATCAGGACAACGGGCACGCCTTCCCGGGCGGCCAAGCGGGCCAGCCCGGGTTCTCTCTTCAGTCCCCAGATGTCGTTTATCATGTTGGCTCCGGCGGACAGCGCCTGACGGGCCACCTCAAGCTTGTACGTGTCTACGCTCAGTGGCACCGACAGGCTGTGGGCCAGCCTTTCCACAACAGGAATCACCCGCCGTATCTCTTCCTCCGCTGAGGTAGGAGCAGCGTTCGGACGCGTAGATTCGCCGCCGATGTCGATTATGTCTGCTCCCTCCAGGGCCATTCGTCGGGCCCTGGCCACAGCCTCCTCAACGTTCGACAGCCCGTCCCCTGAGAAGGAGTCGGGCGAAACGTTCAGCACTCCCATGATGTAGGTCCGCCTGCCCCAGTAGAAGACGCTCCTGCCGCACCGGGTAGAACCCCGAGCACTAGCTTCATGGTCAGCCATGCCGTTGATTATAGCAGAATGAGGCAGGCTTACCGCGTTGCCTGCCCGACAGCTGAGGGGTGATCCAGGGGCTTTTGACTTGCCCGCCGCCACAAGCTACCATATGACCCGCAGTGTGGCAAGTCATAGGGCACGACAAGCTCTTATCTCTACTGGATTACAGCCTTAAGGCCGGGACCATGGCCCACGCTTATCTTCTGGTAGGTCCTCAGCATGTGGGCAAAGGCACCCTGGCCATGAACCTGGCCCAGGCACTCAACTGCGATCAGCCCGAGCCGCCTTGCGGCCAGTGTCGTTCCTGCCAGCGAATCCGGGAGGGCAAATGCGCCGATGTCACCCATCTTGGCCTGGACTCCAGGACGGAGATCGGCATCGACGATATTCGAGGACTGCAGCGTCTAGCCAGCCTGCCTCCGTATGAAGGCAAGTATAAGGTGTTCATCATTGATGACGCCGAACACTTGTCTACCGAGGCCGCCAATTCTGTGCTCAAGATATTGGAGGAGCCCCCGCCTAAGGTGGTCTGGCTTCTGTTGGCCGCTCAGGAGGAGCTTCTGTTGCCCACAGTTATCTCACGTTGTCAGCGGCTGGAGTTGAAGCCTGTATCGTCAGATCGAATACGCGAGACGCTTATCAACTCCTACAACGTCGGTGCTGGTGAAGCAAAGCTTCTGACTCAACTGTGCCATGGTTGCCCCGGCTGGGCATTCTCGGCCCTGGCGAATAACGATATACTGGAGCAGCGATCTCAGAGGATAGCCGGATTGGCCTCCCTGGTAACTGCAAACCTGGAGCAGCGGTTTGCCTATGCCCAAGAACTGGCCGGCCGGTTCGGCCAGAAGCGGAGAGCCGGGGCAGAGACGATGGAGATCTGGCTTGACTGGTGGCGCGATTTGCTGCTCATCAAGGGTCGTTGTAGGGAAGCCATCACCAATGCGGATTACGAGGCAACCTTGGAAGAGCAGGCCGGCGCATTGAGTCTCAGCGAGATTGAGGAGTGTCTGTGTAATCTTCGCTTGCTACAGGAGAGAATCGCCAGAAATGTCAATCCCCGCTTGGCACTGGAGTGGCTGATGCTCAAGATGCCTGGAGGAAGCCAGAGCAGACAGTCCTGAACGGGTGGGGTTCTGGATTTAGGCTATAATATGCACCTCAATGGATAACGTAGTCGGAGTCAAGTTTCGCCCGAGGGGAAGGCTGGTCTACTGTGATGCCGGTGAGTTGCCCCTACAGGTGAACGACCACGTAGTGGTGGACACTGCCCAAGGGCCGGAGGTGGCCAGGGTGGTCACTCTTGGACCTGCCTCTCAGCACGGTGAGCCGTTGATGAAGGTAGTTCGCCCGGCCGAGCCCGAAGACCTGGAGGCATCTCTGCGAAGCCTGGAAGAAGAAGCCCTGGCCAGATGCAAGGAACTGGCAACGGAACTGGGCCTGGACATGAAGCCCCTGGCGGTGCGGCGGGATTGCAGGGGAGAACAGCTAACAGTGTTCTTCAGCGCACAGGAGAGGGTGGACTTCCGGGACCTGATCCGCAAGCTCAGCCATGCACTGGAGACCCGTGTGCAGCTAAGGCAAGTGGGGGCACGCGATGAGGCCAAGCTGCTGGGTGGCATCGGCAGGTGTGGCTATCCCCTATGTTGCCAGAATTTCCTGCCCGGATTCGCCTCGGTATCCATTAAGATGGCCAAGGAACAGAACCTGCCCCTGAATCCTATGAAGATATCGGGCATCTGCGGACGGCTCTTCTGCTGCCTGTCATATGAAAGCAAGGAGTATGCAGCTACGAAGAAGAGGATGCCTAAGCTGAAGCAGGAGATAGCGACTCCCTGGGGCAAGGGTAGGGTGGTCGGCACTAACTTATTCAAGGAGACGGTAACAGTACAGTTGGACAATGAGATGACTCGGGAGATAGCCCTTGATGAGCTAGTTCAGGGAGGGTAGGTACTTCTGCCATTCGCTATGATTGCTGAGCAGGTGATAGGGAACATAGAAGCCGTCGTTACGAGGAGAGCGCGGCTGCCGTAGCAGGTTCATTCTTGCCTCTTCCGGGCTGCGTCCGCCCTTGCGCCGATTACAGGGAATGCAGGCGCTAACTACGTTCTCCCAGGTGTGCTGCCCTCCCCAGCGCCGGGGAATAACGTGGTCTAAGGTAAGCTCCTTGGTCTGTTGACCGCAGTACTGGCACGTGTAGTGGTCGCGACTGAACACCTCGAACCTGCTCAGTTTCCGTTGATGGCGAGGGCGACTCACCATATAGACGAGCCGGATCACCGAAGGCATCTGAAACGCGGAGTTGACAGAGTGGAGTTCGCCTCTACCATTCTCAATCACCTCAGCCTTGCCGCGGAAGACCAGCACTACGGCGCGGCGCGTGCGGCACAGGTTAAGGGGCTCATAACTCTGGTTGAGTACCAGCACCGGAGAAT
>JACUUR010000051.1 GCA_014859205.1 Dehalococcoidia bacterium
CCATGATGATGGAGGGGGCCGGGTTCACGATCATAGACCTGGGCGTGGACGTTGCCCCTGAACAATTCGTGGAGAAAACCAGGGAAGTTCAGCCGGACATCGTGGGCATGTCGGCGCTGCTCTCCACGACCATGCCGGCAATGGCCGACACCGTGGAGGCCCTTCAGGAGGCGGGAGTCAGGGGAAAGGTCAAGGTGATGATCGGGGGAGCGCCGGTAACCGAGAAGTATGCGCAGAAGATCGGCGCCGATTCCTATGCCTCCGACGCCGGTTCCGCCGTGGCCAGGGCCAAGGAGTTGCTGGGCATTTCCTGACAAACATTCAAGGAGTTGAGTATGGAATCATCCGGAGCAGCTACGTTTCAACCCCGGCTGAGGGTCCTGAGCCGAGACCAGGCGCATGCGATACACTTGGCCGCACTGGAGATACTGGACAAGATCGGATTCAAGATGGAGCATGCCGGCGCACTGAGCATGCTCGCCGATGCGGGAGCCAGGGTCAGCGATGGCGACTGGGTCAGGCTCCCCCCCTCCGTGGTCGAGAAGGCCGTTGCATGGGCCCCCGGGCAGTTCAGCCTCTATGACCAGCAGGGTAACGAGGCCATGTGTCTGGCCGACGGCAGGTCGTACTACGGCACAGGGTCGGACGCCACGTTTACGATTGACCTTGAGACCGGCCAGCGTCGGCGCACCGTGTTAAGCGACGTGGCCAACTTCGCCCGGCTGGTGGATGGCCTCGAGAACATGGACTTCGCCATGTCCATGGCCAATCCCGAGGATGTCCCCATCGAATCCATTTACGTTTATGTCTTCGCCGAGATGGTGAAGAACATAAACAAGCCGGTTGTGTTCATCGCCGACAGCGGCAGGGACATCGCCAGGATACACGAGATTGCCTGTCACGTAGCGGGAGGCGAACAAAACCTGCGGCGAAAGCCCTTCCTGCTCAACTACTCGGAGGCCATCAGCCCGTTGCGTTTTCCGGCCAACGTCATGGACAAGCTCATCTTCTGTGCCCAGCACGGCGTACCCATCTGCCTGCCCTCGGGTTCCAATGCCGGCGGAGGGGCGCCGGTCACCCTCGCCGGAGCCATGGCCATGGGCATCGCCGAGAACCTGGTGGGACTGACCGTACATCAACTGGCCGGCAGAGGAGCCCCCTTCCTGTTCGGCCCCAATGTCAGCGTCCTCGACATGAAGTCCACCGTCGTCTCCTACGGTTGCCCCGAGTGGAGCCTCAGCCAGGCGGCGCTGGCCGATATGCGCGACGAGATCTACGGGCTACCTGTATGGGCATATGCCGGGGCCTCGGACGCCAAGGTTATGGACGCCCAGGCTGGAGCCGAGGCCATGTTCTCGATCATCACCGGCATGCTGTCCGGAGCCAACCTGATCCACGATGTGGGTTTCCTGGAATACGGCAGCACATCCTCGCTTGAGATGGTGACCATGGCCGATGAACTGGTGGCCATGAGCCGCTTCTTCGCCCGGGGCATTCCGGTCAACAAGGACACGCTGGCGCTCGAGGCAATCGAGAGGGTGGGACGGGGTGCCCCCGGCTCCATCTTCCTCATGGATGACCATACGTTCGAGCATTTCATGGAGGCCCAGTTCCTGCCCGGCCTGCTGGACCGCTCCCGGTATGATGCCTGGAAGGAGGCAGGCAGCACCGACCTCTACCGGCGCTGCAACGCCGAGGCCAGGAGAATACTCTCGGAGCATCAGGTGGCGGCCAAGCCCGGCGAAGTGCTCGAGCAGATCGAACGAATCGTGCAGGCGAAGTGACCGACATTTCGACCATGGGCATAGGGCCACCGTATTACAGTCCACTGGCACGTACCGAAGTGGAACGAATCGACCGTACGGGACGGCGGATACTGGACACTATCGGGGTCAGGATCAACGACGGCAGTTTTCTGGAGGCGCTGGAAAAGCGAGGAGCGCGGGTGGATTATGAGGAACAGAGGGTGAGGTTTGGAGGAGACTGGCTGGAGGAGGTGCTGGGCCGTGCTCCCTCGCGTTTCACCCTCTGCTCCCGTGACGGCAAGAACGACCTGGACTTAGGAGAGGGCAAGGTCTACTTCGCCAACGGCGGCCGCGTCTTCCGTATCCTGGATATGCGAACAGGCGGCTACCGCCTTACTACTCTCAGAGATGTCGTGAACACTGCCACCCTGGTGGAACACCTTGACAACATCCGTTTCTACGTGATCGCCTGCCAGGTCCATGATCTCCCGCCACAGGACTACCACTTGAACGACTTCTATCATGCCTTCAACCGTACGGCCAAGCACGTCATGGGGGGCTGTGACAACCTGCAGGGAGTGAGGCAGATGTGGGAACTGGCCAGCCTGATTGCCGGAGGAGAGAACAGGCTTAGTGAGAGGCCCTTCGTTTCCGTGATCGTCAACCCCATAAGCCCGCTGACCATTGAGATTAACACGTTGAACGTGCTCCGGTTCTGCGCTACACACGGCATTCCCATTGCCTTCGCGCCGGCCCCCATTGCCGGGGCCACGGCACCGGCCACCCTCGCCGGCACACTGGCCCAGATGCATGCCGAAGCGCTGGCCGGAGTAGCCATTGCTCAGATGCTGAGCCCGGGGGCCAGGGTGATCTATAGCGCGGTACCCATGACCATGGACCTGCGCAAGATGGAACTGGCCGTGGGCTCCGTGGAAATGGCCATGATGAATGCCGCCGCGGTACAGTTGGGCAAGCACTGCAATCTGCCCGTCTACGCAGCGGGGGGGCTCACCGAGGCGAAGAGGCCTGATATCCAGTCGGGCCTGGAGAAGACCATCTCCAGCCTGACGGTGGCCATGGCGGGAGCAGACTGCGTTCGCCTGGCAGCCGGAATGCTGGATTCGGGAAACTCGATCTCCTACGAGCAGTACGTCATCGACAACGAGGCCATCGGCATGGTCCAGAGGCTGCTGGCAGGCATCAAGGTCGATGAAGCGACGCTGGGGTTCGACGTGATAGATAAGGTCGGGCCCGGCGGAAACTATGTCAGGGAGGACCATACGGTCGAGCATATGATGGAGGAGTTCTTCTATCCCGAACTGGGCGTGCGCTCCAACTTCGACGTGTGGGAGGAGAGTGGCCGTCCCGACATGTTAAGCCGTGCCAGCGATGTGGTCAGAACTATTCTCAGAGAGAACACAGAAGGGCTGCTCGACTTGAGCCTCACCTCCGAGATAGTGAAGACCAATTCCGGCCTCCTGGGTGTTTGATAAGCCATGTCCGATAAGGCAGCAAGAGCCATGCGTATCATCGCCTGTGCAGTCTTCAGGCCCGCTCTGGATAGTCTTGGCCTGGAGGCAAGGTACCCTCATCTGCGCATCACATACCTGCCCTCCCATCTCCACCTGAAACCACAGGAATTGCGGAATTGCCTGGAGAAAGCGGTCTCCTCTGCAAGGGAGAATGACGAGCGGATCATCTGTCTCTACGGGGACTGCTTTCCCGAGATCGATGATTTCTGTCGGCAAGAAGACGTGTGTAAGGTGCGCGGGCATTACTGCTATGAGATGCTGCTGGGCGATGAACGCTTCGGGCGGCTCATCGACCAGACGGCGGGAACCTATTTTGTCGAGAAGGAGTTCCTGCTCAATTTCGAGGAATACTGCGTGAAGCCACTGGAACTCAACGACGAGGAAATGAGAAGGAGTTGCTTTGCTCAGTATCGACGGCTGTTCTACTTAAGACAACCGTCGGACCCCGACCTCAGGCCGCTGGCCGACGAGGTGGCGGAGTTCCTGGGGCTATCTCTCGAGGTCGGGGATGTGGATTATGTGCACCTGGAGAAGATACTGATAGCACTGCTCTAGCACAGAATACATGTAGTCCGATGCACTACACTGTCTTCTTCGCCGCGGAGCGGAGAAGGCCCCGGGGCCTGTAGGTAACATGGATCGCACGCCGAACCGAAAGGTGAGTAGAAGAAGACGCAAGATAAGATATGTCTGGCTGCATGTGCTGCCGGATGATCAATGGTTCCATGTTCCCCAGGGAGAGACCATCTGGGAAGCTTTGCAGCCGACAGAGGTGGAGTTGGCCGGCGAATGTGGCGGATCGGGCCGCTGCGCCAAGTGCAAGGTAAGGGTCCTCTCCGAGATAGAGGAGCCCTCGGACGAAGAGAAGGAACTGCTCTCCGATGAGGAACTGGAGCAGGGAGTTCGCCTCGCCTGCCGCACCAGGGTGAATCGTGATCTGGCCATCTCCGCCGGGGACGTGGAGGCCGCCCCGGAATACTTCAACATCCTCACTACGAGCCATGTTCTCACCGATAGATACGTCCCCTTGTCAGAGCTCGAGCCCTTGATCAGCAAGCGCCTCATCAGCCTGCCGCTCAGCATTCAGCATGAAGGCCTCTCGGACCTTGACCTGATCAGACTCGAGTTGGGGCCCGACTATAAGGATCTAAGGGCCTCGCTTCATTGTCTTCGCGCCCTGCGCCAGACCCTGGAGGAACATGGGAGCAGGGGCGTCGCAGTGCTCCATGACCACTGTTTGCTGGGCTGGCAGGCAGACGAGCACATAGACCGCAAATATGGACTGGTCTTCGACCTCGGCACCAGCACGCTGGTGGGCAAACTGCTCAGCCTGGTGGACGGCAGCGAGGTCGCCGTCGGCTCCTGTCTCAACAGCCAGAAGAGATACGGGCCAGATTTGATCAGCCGCCTCCGCTATTGCCAGGAGCACCCGAGGGGCGTGAAAAGCCTGCAATCAATGATACTCAAGGACCTGAACCAGATTACTTCCAGTCTGCTGGCAACGGCCGGCATCGAGCCGGATGATGTTTTCGTTGCCGTCGCTGCGGGCAACACCGCCATGCAGCACCTGCTTCTCGGCCTGTCCCCCGTTGGCATCGCTCAGGCACCATTCTCCCCCGTCTTGACCGACGGGCTGATCCTCAATGCCGCAGACGTTGGTCTTCAGTTGAACCCGGCAGCCGTACTGTATACGCTGCCGATGAAATCGGGCTACATCGGTGGCGACCTCCTGAGCTTCGTCATGGCCTCCGGGGTGGCAGAACAGCAGGAGGAGATGATCCTGGGGCTGGACCTGGGCACCAACGGAGAGGTCTTTCTGGGCAACGGCAGGAGACTGCTGACCTGCTCTGCGGCGGCCGGGCCTGCCCTGGAGGGGGCCAGAATCACCGATGGGATGATTGCCAGGGCAGGAGCTATTGAGGCTGTCAGCCTTGAAGAAGGCGTCCTGTCTTATCGCGTGGTAGGAAATGTCAAGCCTGAGGGTATCTGCGGCAGCGGGTTGGTAGACCTGATCGCCGTGCTTCTGCACTGCGGCATCATCGACCGAAGCGGCTTGATCCGTCGTTCCCGCAGGAAGACGGCCCGGGGCCTGAACGCAAGAGTCATAGCCCGGTCGGGGGTCAACAGCTTTCTGGTGGCGTCCGCCGAGGAAAGCGGCCGCCAGAAGCCGATCTATCTGACTCAAAAAGACGTGCGGGAATTCCAGCTTGCCAAGGGAGCTATCGCCGCCGGCATTCGAACTCTGATGGACGAACTCGGCATCGGGGTGTCGGACATCCACCATGTTTACCTGGCCGGGGCGCTGGGGAATTACGTCGATAATCGCAGCGCCCTGCGTACCGGGCTGATTCCCGGGGTTAACCCTGATATCATCAAGTCACTGGGGAATGCCGCCAGCACGGGCGCTTCCATGGTCCTGCTCGTCAAGCAGTACTGGCAGACGGCCGCCGAGCTCAGCCAGTTCATTGAGCATATCGAACTATCGTGGCGGTCCGACTTCAACCAGTATTTCATCGACCATATGGAGTTCCCCGCGGAGAACCAGTGGTGAGGTCGTCTCCAACGGTCGCGGCGGTGCCCGTAGCAGCGGCCGTGACAGCCTGCCGGGCGTTCCCTGTGATAAGATAAGGCATGAGCGTTAGGCCGAACAGCAGAGAGGAGGACAACATGGTCTACGAATACGAGATCAATGAACTGGCCAAGGAAGAGTCCTGGCGGATGTTCCGCATTATCGGCGAGTTTGTGGAGGGCTTCGACAATCTTACCGGCATCGAGCCGGCAGTGACCATCTACGGTTCGGCGAGGCTGGCCGTAGATGACAGGCTGTATGCGCAGACGGAGGACATCGCCTACCGTCTCGGCCAAGTGGGCTTCTCAATCGTGACCGGCGGCGGGCCGGGCGTGATGGAGGCGGCCAACAAGGGTGCCTTGAGGGCCGGGGTTCAGTCCATCGGGCTTAACATCGTGCTTCCTGAGGAGCAGGCTGCTAATACTTACGCCACCAAGTCGATAACCTTCAGCCATTTCTTCAGCCGCAAGGTAATGCTGGTGAAGTATGCCACCGCCTTTGTCATAATGCCCGGTGGCCTGGGTACCCTGGATGAGCTGACCGAGGTGCTGACCTTGATGCAGACCCACAAGATCAAGCCTTTTCCCGTGGTGCTGTTTGGTTCCGAGTTCTGGCAGGGATTTCTGGACTGGCTGCGGAACATGGTCTTAGCCAGGAAGTATGTCTCTGCCGGCGACTTCGACCTTCTGAGGGTTGAAGACAGCCCGGATGAAGTGGTTGAGACTATCCGCAGGTGGTATGTTGCCCATGAGGTTGTGGGCAAGAAGGCGCTGGCCAGGTAGCGGGCGGATCGAACACGTCATCCCTGCCTCACTGTTCACCGGTGGTATGGCTCTCACTTGGCTCGCAAGGCTGGCGGCCAGCGGCCGCTCGAAGGCAAGCGACTTGACACTGAGGATGTAGTTGACAAGCAACTGGCATAATCTTGGCGCCGACGAGGCCATAGCCAAGCTTAAGTCCTCGCGCTCAGGGTTGTCTGCAGCCGAGGCCGAGGACCGGTTACGCCAGCACGGCCCTAACGAGCTGACCGAGAAGGGCAAAAGGCCGCCGATCCTGGTTTTCCTGCGCCAATTTGCCAGTCCTCTTATCTACATATTGCTGGCCGCCGCACTGATCGAGTTCGTTGTCCTGCGGAAGCCCACCGACGCCTCTGTCATCCTGGCCGTGGTCTTCATCAATGCCATAATCGGCTTTGTGCAGGAAAGCCGGGCCGAACGGGCCATGGAGGCACTGAAGAAGCTGGCCGTGCCTTACGCCAAAGTGTTGAGGGAGGGGACTACCGGCAGGATTCTTTCCAGTGAGTTGGTGCCCGGTGATGTCGTCGCTCTGGAGGCGGGAGACAAGATTCCCGCCGATGCCAGGCTCATTGAGGCAGCGAGTTTGTCGGTAGACGAGTCCATCCTCACCGGCGAATCGGTGCCCGTGGACAAGTTCACCGGCGCCATGGAAGGCGAGGCGATGGTAGCCGACATGGGCAACATGGTCCATATGGGCTGCGCAGTGGCAAACGGCCGCGGGATAGCCGTCGTCACCGCCACAGGCATGAGCACGGAGATCGGCAAGATCACTGCCTGCGTGCAGGATGTCAAGCCTCCGCCCACTCCACTTCAGCGGAACGTGGCCAGACTGGGACGCTACATCGGCATCCTGGCGCTGGGCATAATCGGAGTCCTGATAATCATCGGCCTGGTACGGGAATACACGTTTACCGAGATGTTTGAGTTCGCGGTGCCCGCTGCGGTGTCTGCGATTCCCGAAGGGCTGCCGGTGATGGTGACGGTGGTCCTGGCCTTCGGGATGCGACGCATGGCCAGAAGACACGCCCTTATCAGGAAACTGACGGCGGTGGAGACTATGGGAGCGGTAACCGTCATCTGCTCCGATAAGACGGGCACGCTCACCGAGAGCGAGATGACTCTACGACAGATGTATCTTGGGGGCCGCACAATAGAGATCACGGGAACCGGTTATCGGCCCGAGGGGCAGTTCCTGGAGAACGGGCAGGAACTCAGCCCTCTGGAGGACCGAGACCTGCGTCTGGCTCTGAGGGTCAGCGCCCAGTGCAACGATTCCACCCTGAGGCTGGAGGGCGACAGGCATCAACTACTAGGGGACCCCACCGAGGGGGCTTTCCTGGTAGCCGCCCTTAAGGCCGGGCTGGACCAGAAGACACTGCAGAAGGAGCAGCCGCGCCTGGCTGAACTGCCCTTCCTCAGCGAGAAGCGCTATATGGCCACGCTTCATGCCTCTCCAGAAGGCAAGGACGGGGACAAGGTGGTCTATGTCAAGGGAGCCCTGGACAGGGTGCTGGCGATGTGCGGCAGAGTGCTCCAGAACGGAGCACTCGAGGAACTGACTCCTGATAACATCGCCGGGATTGAGAGCAAGAACCTGGAGATGGCAACAAGGGCACTTCGTGTCATGGCCCTGGCCTATACTGAGGACATCTCTGCTCCTGAACAGCTATCCCACGATCACCTTAGGGGCAGGTTGATACTGGTCGGCCTGGTGGGTATGATCGATCCTCCCCGGCAAGAGGCCAAGAAAGCGGTGGCTGACTGCAAGCGGGCCGGCATCAAGGTGGTGATGATAACCGGTGACCAGAAGGCCACTGCAGTGGCTATTGCCGACGAACTCAGTCTGCCCCCGGGCGAGGCCATAACGGGGCTGGAACTGGAAGGCATGAGCGATGAGGAACTCAACGACAGGATAGAGAAGGTCTCGGTGTTCGCCAGGGTGGAGCCGCTCCACAAGCTGAGGATAGTCGATGCACTGAAGACCAAGGGCTACACCGTGGCCATGACCGGGGACGGGGTGAACGACGGCCCGGCTCTGAGGAGCGCCGACATCGGAATAGCCATGGGCATCAAGGGCACAGATGTCGCCCGCGAGGCTTCGGACATTGTGCTCACCGACGATAACTTTGCCTCCATCGTCTCCGCTGTGGAGGAGGGCAGAGTCATCTTCGGCAATATCCGCCGATCCGTCTTCTACCTGCTGAGCACCAACGTTGGCGAGTTATTCACCTGGGCGCTGGCGATCGTGGCCGGCATCCCCCTGCCGGTTGTCGCCGTTCAGATCCTGTGGATCAACCTGGTTACGGACGGTGTCTGTACCATACCCCTGGGCCTGGAGCCGAAGCACAGCAATGTGCTGGAGGAGCCACCACGCCGGGCAAAGGAAGGCATCGTCTACAGGGGTATGCTGGCCAGGATCGCTTTCGTGGCCTTGTTCATGGCCGCAGGCACGTTTCTGATCTTCAGATGGGAACTGCCCAGGGTCGGGCTGGACGAAGCCAGGACCATGGCTTTCTCCGTGATGGTGGCCTTCCAGTGGTTCAATGCCCTCAACGCCCGCTCGGACCGGCAGTCGGTTTTCAAGCTGGGCCTGTCAGGCAATCGTCTGTTGCTGGGCGGCATAGGCCTGGCCGTTCTTTTGCAGGTGATGGTGATCTACGCGCCACCCTTCCGGGCCCTGTTCCACACAGTGCGCTTGAGCGCTAATGCCTGGGGAACCATCATACTTGTAGCCATAAGCGTGTTCGTGGCCGAGGAGGTGCGCAAGCTGGCCGCGCCGCGCATCTTCGCCGCAGGCAAATAGGACTGGGCCCTGCCATCACGCGGCTCATTCGCAGCCAGCCCGCTGGCGGCTAAGGCATGGGACCCTCGCTACATGCCTCCCCCCCGTACGAGCCGGCCGGTTGAGTATCGACGTGGTTGGTATGCCCACCATAGTACGATAGTACTAATGGGCCATTGACAGCGGGGGTTAGTATGGTTAGACTAGTAGGCGGCAGGACCCAACAAGATTCAGTAACGTCTACCGACATTCGTTGTATTGTGCGCAGAGAGGCAGAGACGAAGGAGAGGGGATTTGACGACTACAGCGACCCAGTCCACCGAACCTTCGGTCTGTCGTGTTGTGGCATGGTGCGCTAGTGTACCCAGACCGGAAGGGGTGTGGAGATTCTCAGATGTAAAGACAAGGATGGTATCACCATTATCTGTAGCCAGGACACATGGGACAACCATATTGTATCAGGGCATCCGGAAGTGAAAGGCTGTGAGATGATTGTCAAGACAGCTATTGAGAAGCCATTCCAAGTTTACCAGGATGGTAGACATGCCAACAGGCGGATCATCTATAAGCCGTTTGTGCTGCCTAAGCCCTTTCATACGCAGTATCTTAGAATCGCGATTGAGTACCACAGGGGAAAGGTCAGCAGGAACATGCAAGGCTATGTCTGTAGTGCTTTTGCCTGTCAAACCAAAAGGAAGGGGGATATACTGATATGGGAAGGACAGTTATGAAATCAGACGCCCCACAGATAGATTCCGCTAGTCTAACCTTAGATAGAATAAAGACGTTTCAACTATCGTATCACGATGATCAGGATGTGCTTTTTGTTCGGTCTGAGCCGCCACGGCCTGCAACGTCTTTGGACTTGGAAGGTGAAATCTGGGTTAGATTCGACCCCGAGACGGGCGAAATAGTCGGCTTCGAGATAGAGGACTTCGAGGCTATCTTCCTAAAGAAGCACCCAGAAGTGGCACAGGCGTGGAAAGAAGTCAAACCATTGTGTCATCGAAGGGGCACAAAGAAGGGCGCAGATATGACTTGGGAGTCCTTCTTGTTGATCATAGTCAACTTCCTGCTGACATTCTTCAGAGAGAACCCACGTCAGACAAGGCTAGATATTGTTCCAACCCAGGCATAGTAGGTAGCGCCTCACCATATTCGCCTCCAGCCTCGATGGGGTTGCTGAGAAGACCGCTCCTGCCTTCTGCCTGTGTGAACGCCTTTAGGCGATGCTACAGCGCCTTGGTGTCTTGAGTCAGCCGGCTAGTTTGACAGCAATAGGGGCAGGGTGCTAAAATCTGCTGTTTTCGGGGGTGACAAGATTTACGCGATTGTAGAAACCGGCGGCAAGCAATACAGGGTATCTCCGGATCAGACACTGGAGGTTGAGCGACTGGACGTGCCTGAAGGCGATACAGTCGAACTCGACAGGGTGTTGTTCATCGGCGGAGATGGAGAGGCCCTGGTGGGAAACCCTGTTATTGGCGGAGCCAGGGTGTTGGCTACTTCCCTGGGGGAAGCCAAGGGGGATAAGGTCATAGTATTCAGGTATAAGAACAAGATTCGCTACCGAAACAAGAGAGGGCATCGCCAGACCTTCACCAGGCTGCTGGTGAAAGAGATCGTCAAGGGTTAAGGAGACTAGTCATGGCACATAAAAAAGGCGGCGGCAGCACAGCCTACGGGCGGGATAGTCAGGCTAAGCGCCTGGGGGTGAAGAGGTATGGAGGCGAGGTGGTGCGCGCCGGAGCTATCCTGGTCCGACAACGCGGCACGCGTATACTGCCCGGCAACAATGTCGGCCTGGGCAGGGACCATACGCTGTTTGCTTTGATAGACGGCCATGTCAAGTATGAGCCGGCGACAAGATATAAGAAGAAGGTGAGCGTTTACCAATGAAGGACAAGATTCATCCCAAGTACAATGAAGAGGCCAAGATATCCTGTCTGTGCGGCAACACCTTCACCGCCGGCTCAACCAAGCCCGAGATAAGGGTGGAGGTATGCGGCAAGTGCCACCCTTTCTATACGGGTGAACAGAGGATAGTCGACTCCATGGGCAGAGTGGAGCGTTTTAAGAAACGTTACCAGATCAAATGACGGAGTGCAGTCAACGGCCCGTCTGTGTCACTACGCCCGCTTCAGCCTGGAGGCCCCGTATCTGTTGCTCCCTGTTGTGCCGGAATACAGAATACCGGACGCTCGCTCCTGAGCTTGCCTGAGAAACCACGAATTCGTTCGCCGCTGCTACTTTGAGAGATGCTTTGCCCCAGGCTTTTTGTGTCATGATGCGATCAGGGGTTCTTCCATGGTAGGACGGCGCTGCGGTTTTGACTTGAGGGAGCAAGGGAGAGTTAGGCACTGATGTCCAAGCCCTTTCATTACGGCGGTCAGGCGGTTATTGAGGGAGTGATGATGCGGGGGAAGGAAGGTTTGGCCATCTCCGTGCGCCAGCCCAACGGCCAGTTGAACATAATGAAGCGGCCGCTGGCCAGTATATACAGGGGGCGCCTCAGAGAGATACCTCTGGTCAGAGGCCTCATCGTTCTGGCAGAGACCCTGATACTGGGCACGCGGGCCCTGCTTCACTCGGCGCAGATCGCCGCGGAAGAGGAGGGGGGAGAGAAGATACCTACGCCCCTGTTGGCGGGAACCGTAGCTATAAGCCTTGCCCTGGGGGTGGCCCTGTTCCTCATGATCCCTCTTCTTACCACCCGCTACCTTATTGCCCCCTACGTCCAGTCTCCCATGCTGGCCGTTGTCTTTGAGGGACTGATCCGCATCGGCATCTTCATCGCCTACATCAAGGTGATAGGGCTGATGCCCGATATCAAGAGGGTCTTTGCCTACCATGGAGCAGAGCACAAGGTGGTGAATGCCTATGAGGCGGGCATCCCCCTGGAGGTGGAGGCGGTCAAGAAGCACTCGACGGCCCATGCTCGCTGCGGTACTGCGTTCATATTCATCGTCCTGATCGTGGCTATCCTGGTCTTCGGGCTGGTGGATGTGTTGCTGGGCGGGCCGGCCCTGGGGGTACGCATACTGTCCCGGATTGTCCTCGTTCCGGTGATCGCGGTGATCGGCTATGAGATCATGAAGTTCGGGGCCGGCCATATCGGGAACCCCGTAGTGCGCGTTCTCCTGGCCCCCGGTCTGCTGCTGCAGAACATAACCGCCAGGGAGCCGGATGACGGCCAACTGGAGGCCGCCATAGCGGCGCTGAACGAGGTCCTCGAGATCGACGGAGCCGCGGCTGCCACCGCCTCCGCCGCCAGCACGGAGTGATGGGCTGAGGGGTGGCCGGGTTCCGCTGTGCCAATCGCCGCTGATGGAGCCCGAGATCGTCGCTCGAAGATGCAGCTATGACAGGCCATGAGCTACACCGTCAAGCCGAGGACGCCAACCGAGCCCTGTGGGACGAGATGGCCGCGGTCCATGTCCGGGCGTATAAGGAGGTCCAACTTCTTCGCCAGGGCAGCGAAGTCCTGGACCAGATAGAACTCCGTGAAATCGGCGATGTGAGAGGCAAGCGTCTTCTCCATCTGCAATGCCACATCGGTACCGACACGCTGGGTTGGGCTCGCCATGGGGCTGCCGTCACAGGTGTGGATTTCTCGCCCCGCGCCATCGCCTGTGCCCAGGAACTGAGGGACGAACTGGGCCTTGAGGCCACCTTCATCCAGTCCAACGTCTACGATCTCCCCTCGCTGCTTTCGGAGCAGTTCGACATCGTGTATGCCTCCCGGGGGGTCCTGTGCTGGCTGCGCGATCTCGACGAGTGGGCCCGGATCATAGACCGTTTCCTTGTTCCCGGCGGGGTCTTCTACCTCATGGAGTCTCACCCGGTGGTGCATGCGCTGGAGGAGATTAGCCCCGGGGTCTTGTCTTTCGCCAATCCCTACTTCCACCGGGCTGAGCCCGTGCGCTGGGAGGCGGGTGATTGTGACTATGCGAACGCCTCTCATATACTGGCGCATCCCTCCTACGAATGGACGTGGACGATCGGCGACGTGGTCAATGCCTTACTCAAGGCGGGCCTTGAGCTTGAGTTCCTGAACGAGTACGACCGGCTGTACTTCCAGCTGTTTCCAAGCATGACGTCCGATGACGGGCGCTGGTACAGGCTCCCGCAGTATCAGCGGATGCTCCCGCTCATCTTCACCCTGCGGGCCCGCAAACCGGGTTGATCGGTCAGCGACATGCTCGTCCGTCATATGCCTCTTTTCATCAGTGACGTTGTCCGGTTGGCAGTAATGTAGTGCGAGGCTTTAGCCTCGTGCGGC
>JACUUR010000052.1 GCA_014859205.1 Dehalococcoidia bacterium
TAATTCTGACGCATCGATACCCTTTTCGGTAACAGTTATTATGAGGCAATTCGCAGTTTTGACAATCTCCGCACAGGTGGTAAAATATCACCTCAATTCATTAGCAATGCATATTGTGCTGCTATCTGCCGGTTCTTCAAGCAATGCTGAGCGTGTACGCGATACGACCGAACTATATTCAGATCATCGTTGTTGCGAAGAAGCCGGCAAACTACGACAGGAGGCAAAGAAATGGTGAAGAAAGTCATATTGCCACTAGTGGCGGTGATAATCATAGTCGTTGTCATATTATCGCTACGGGGCGATAGGCCGACACCTCCCCAACCACCGGAGTCACGTACCACTGGCCCCTGGGTGGACGCTCTAGTAATCGGCGAAGGGACCCCTGCGCCAGCCGCACTCAAGCTTCAGGCTGGCGATATAGACATCTGGTGGATGCTTTCAATCACTGAACCCCATCTGTTCGACATGATCGTCGATCAACCCGCCATTGATTATGACCTCAGCTATGGCCAGTTCACCGAGCTTATGTTCAACGTCTCCGGACCGTACTTCCATGATGGAACACTGAATCCGTTCTCGGACGCCGAAATCCGTGAGGCCTTCAACTGGCTAATAGACCGTGACTACTTCATAGGAGAGTTTCTGGGAGGCATGGGGATGCCCATCTTCGCCCTCGACGGGAGGGCGTTTCCCGAGTATGATCGATATTCACATATCCTGGCTGCCATTGACGATCATTATGGTTACAATCCCGATATGGCCATTGGCATCATCCATGACAGGATGGTGGCACTTGGCGCCGAGCTTGAGGAGGAGACGTGGCACTACAATGGAGACGAGATAAGGATCAAGTTCATTATTCGCACCGACCTGTATCAACCCTTGTACCCCGGAGGCGGGGAGTATTTAGCCACCCTGATGGAATCTGCGGGCTTCACGGTTGAGAGGATGCTCCTGCCGTTGTCGGCCGCCCTGAGTATCTGGCAGCATGACGATCCGCTTGCAGGCACCTATCACGCGGTCACGACCGGGTGGAGCATAACCGAGATCTCGCGGGACAAAGGATACCGCTTCTATACCAGTGATACCAAGTTTGTGAGGCCGTGGGCCCGCTGGCTGGCGCTGGACCCTCCCGCCGACTACCTGGAGGTGGCCAAGAGACTATACGACCGCGACTACGGAACACTGGCGGAGAGAGAGGAGTTGTTCGAGCAGGCGCTGTGGATGCGCATGCAGTTCTCACCTCAGATCCTGCTCGCCGACATCGCAGGAGCCAATCCACACAGCAGCAGCATTGCCCTACGAACCGACCTCTCCTCCGGCTTTGGCTGGAGCGCCGCGCAGACCATACACTTCCTGGATGAGGACGACAAGCCCGTCATAGGCGGGACGGTGAGGGGAGAACAGTACCTTGTGCTTGTTGACCCATGGAACCCGGTGGACGGGTCAGCCGCAGCGGCCGATCTAAACATCTTTCGCAACATGTTACAGGAACGCGGACTGATGCCGGACGGGCGCGACGGGCTCGTACACCCGTGGCGCATCGAGTCGGCCGCGGTCACCGTCAAGGCAGGTCTGCCAGTCACAAGGACTCACGACTGGCTCACTCTCGACTTCGCTACAGAGATCCAGGCGTCGGCTGATGCCTGGATCGATTGGGATGCAGACACACAGAAGTTCATCACAGTTGGCGAGAAGATGGATCCAGAATCCCCATATTACGATGAAGACTTCGACCCATCGGCACATGTGAAGTCGGTAGTCTACTATCCGACTGACTTCTACGATGTCCCCATGCACGACGGCAGCACGCTTTCGTTGGGGGACCTCATCATGAGCTGGATCATGAGATTCGACCGCGCCAAGGAGGACAGTGCCGTATATGACGAGGGAGAAGTGGCGAGGCTCCAGGCGTTTCTGGCGAACTTCAGGGGAGTGAAGATCGTCTCCCAAGACCCTCTCATAATCGAGAGCTACTCCAAACAGTGGTTTCTGGACGCCGAGCAGAATGTCTCGACCTGGTTTCCTACCTACGGCGTATACAACCAGTTCGCACCCTGGCACGTCATCACGATCGGCATGCTGGCCGAGACGGACCGGGCGCTGGTCTGGAGCACAGACAAGGCTGCCAGATTCATGGTTGAGTGGATGGACTACACGAAGGGCCCGAGCTTGCCGATACTCAGGAGTTACCTGAACGCCGCAATTGCGGACAACTACATCCCCTACGAGCCAACTCTGGGTGGGTTCATAACCGAAGCCGAAGCAGCGGAGCGCTACGCCAACCTGAAGGCCTGGGATGAACAGGTGGGCCACTTCTGGACCACAACCGCGCCTTTCTACCTGTACAGAGTTCACCCGGTGCAGGGTAGCGTCGAGTTGAGACGGTTCGAAGACCACCCCGACCCGATAGACAGGTGGATGTTCCTGCTGGAAGATCTCTGACTGCAGGATGAGGATAGCAGTTCAGTCAGGCCGCTGATCACGAGCGCACCGTGCTCGTCAGGCGCTTCGTCGTAAGTGTGAGTTCTATCGGCGTCTTACATGTCATCGATGCCAGAACGTCTGACCGTCTGCCGTACCGCAGCTATAGCCGGTATAGTGGGACCGGCTGTGTTCCTTGTCGGGGATGTAGTGGCTTCCTTATCTACTCCCAACTATAGCTTTGTGAGAGACTCGATCAGCAGCCTGGCGCTGACCCCTATAGGCTGGCTGCAGACTATCGCCTTTCTATCGCTGGGTGTACTTATGGAGGTGTTTGTGGCGGGGCTCTTCTTCAGCATTCGCAGAGCACGGGGATTCCATCTGAGCATGGGGCTGCTTGTCGCATGCGGATTCGGCATGCTGATGATCGCCGCGTTTCACATGGACCCTTCCGGATCTCCGCGTACCATCGAAGGCACAATACACTCTGCCACGGCCTCTTCGCTCGCCGTGCTGTTCCCTGTTGCTCTTCTCTCACTCACACCGAGCCTGAAGGGCGATCCAGACTGGAGAGGCCTTTTCCCATACACCCTGGTTGCCAGCCTTCTGGCTTTGGCTCTGACCGTCGGACTGCTATTGCTGCCCAGCCTGTCGGGCTGGTTCGGTCTATATGAGCGCATCATGGTGGGCAATGTGACGATCTGGGTAGCAGTAGCCGCAGTCCATCTCTTACGTATCTCACTGAGACGCGTGCACTCGAGTGTCGGCTCATGACGCCGGCACAGCACACACTCTGTGTCCAGTTCTGGACCACAGTACAGACCGCACCTGCGGGTTCGCGCGCGGGGATAAGCCAGTGGCTGCCCGTCGACGATCATGGCAGACGCTGACAGTGATTCTCACAGCCTCAAGACAAGAGAGGCCGGCTTTTTAAAACTCGGCTGATTGCTTTATACTATTCGCCCGCTAAGGTAGCGGTGACCACATAAGCGACTCACGGTGATCAACTTGGACCAAAGAGACCTGGAACTGCTCGAATTCCACAAGATAAGGGAGATACTCGCCGGCTTCACGTCTTTCTCAGCCAGCCGGCAGCTTGCCCTTGACCTTCTGCCTCTCGCCGATGAAGAAGAGGTCGACCTGCGCCTCAGGCAGTCTGCTGAGGCTCGACGTCTTCTTTCACTGAGTCCGGACATCAACATCGGAGAGGTGTACGACATCCGAGACGCAGTCGCGATGGCCTCACGAGGAAAGGTCCTGGAGCCCAGCACACTACTGACCATACGGAACACGCTGGAAGCAGCCCGGAAGTTGCGAAGGCAGGTGACTAACCTGTCGGACGATCTTCCGTTGCTCACCGCCATGGCTGGGGACCTTATCGAACTCGACCAACTGCAGAGGGACATTGGCAACTGCATCAGTCCCACCGGCGAATTGATGGACACTGCCTCACCCAGGCTGGCGTCGGTCAGACACAGAATGCGCGAGGTACGCCAGCAACTCCTGACCCACCTGGAAGCGATAGTAAGGTCACCCAGGAGGCAGAAGATAATCCAGGAACCAATTATCACCGAAAGAGAGGGCCGCTACGTCATACCCATCAAGGTGGAATGGCGCCGGGAGATCAAGGGCATCGTCCACGATGTCTCAAATACCGGTGCCACCCTGTTTATCGAGCCGTGGACAACTCTGGATATGGGGAATGAGATGCGTGAACTGGTTATGGAGGAGAAGCACGAGATAGATAGGATACTGGCCACGCTCAGTTCGACAGTCGGGGCACACGAAAGCGAGATCTGCAGCAATATAGAGCTGATAGCGGAGATCGACCTGGCCCTGGCCAAGGCGAGATATGCCGGCGAGGCCGGAGCCATCGAGCCTGACATCGTCGCTCCTGACAGAGAAGCAGCATCAGACGGTGACGGACAAGGAGGTGTGCTCAGACTGGTCGAGGCCAGGCATCCCCTGCTGGCCAAGAAGGCGGTGCCACTCTCAATCGAGATCGGACGAGAGTTCTCCGCACTGGTCATCACCGGTCCCAATACAGGCGGCAAGACGGTCGCCCTGAAGACAATAGGACTGCTCAGTATCATGGCTAGGGCCGGCCTCCCCATTCCCGCCCGATCAGAGAGCAGCATCCCACTCTTCGATGCCGTATTCGCCGACATCGGCGATGAGCAGAGCATCGAGCACACCCTTTCCACGTTCAGCTGGCACATAGGCAATATCGTGCGCATCATCAACACAGCTACTCCAAGGAGCCTTGTGCTGCTGGATGAACTGGGCACCAACACCGACCCGGGCGAGGGCTCAGCTCTGGCCCGCTCCATCCTGCTCCACTTTGCAGCGCAGCGAACCATGACAGTAGCCACCACGCACTACACCGAGCTGAAGGCGCTGGCCCACAGTACCAAGGGGCTACAGAACGCCGCTCTTGATGTTGACCCAACTACGATGACGCCGACCTATCACCTGACGGTTGGTATTCCCGGCGGCAGCAATGCCCTGACCACCGCATCTCGCCTGGGCCTACCGGAACAGATCATCACCCGCGCAAGGGACATGCTCACGAGAGGCACCCAGGAACTCGATGCCCTGCTTACCCACCTCATGACCGAGCAGCAGAGTGCCGAGTCACTTCGCCGCAGCTTAGATAAGGAGAGAACTGAGGCAGAGCAGCGGAACAAGGAGCTGGGAACCAGACTTCGCCAACTGGAAGAAGACAGGGGCAGAATCCTCCGTGATACGCGTGACCAGATAGTGCGGGAGGCCTCCGAACTGCGGAAGGAGCTCCGGGAGGCGGAGTCACAATTGCGCAAGGAGAGATCGAGGGAGAGAATAGAGCAGGCAAAGAAGGCGCTGGCAGATGCACAGGGACAACTCGATTCCGGAGTGTGGCGTTCAAGACCCACGGCCGAAGCGGGTGACGCGGCCGCTCAGGCAGGATCGATCGCAACGGGTGACACTGTCTGGCTGTTGGAGGCAGCGTCGCCGGCAACAGTGCTTGCGGTACATGAGGAACGGGGGCTGGTGGAAGTCCTGGTCGGGAAGGCGAAGATGACGCTCAGCCTCAATAGTGTTGAGAAGAGGATGCCCACAACTGCTGGCACGGCACGGAAGCCTGGCCGCATAACGAGCGGCCCTGGCACACGGACCGTTTCTTTGGAGCTCGACCTGCGGGGAAAAAGGGCAGATGAGGTTGAGCTAGCTCTGGACGACTACCTTGACTCAGCGTCTCTGGCCAACTTGAGCCAGGTCCGCATCATCCATGGCTACGGCACAGGGACTGTACGTCAGATCGTCAGAGACATGCTTGCGTCGCACCCGCTGGTTCTATCCTTCCGACCCGGGGAGCAGGGTGAGGGCGGCGACGGCGTTACTATTGTCAGCATGTAGTCGCGGTTGCCGGTCGACTCGAGACAAGATCAAGATGCTCATATCAAGGAGCTTCCGTCTTAGCAGAGCCAGGATGCTCTCTTATCTGGAGGAACTGGCTCTGAAGGAACGCAGCGGGGTGTCTCTGTACCTTCCGCCTGGGGTTGAGCTGACCGGAGCGGTTGACACGCTGGATAGAGTGTCAACCGTGGCCGACCTGCCCCCCGATCTGGATCAGCTTGTTGCCCGCTCGCAGACCGGCGCAGTGCTCTTCTGGGGTACAGCCAGTAAGTGCCTGATCCTGCCCCCGTTCCCGATCGCAGAAGGACTCGTCGCCGAAAGCTATGACGTCGTGCCGCTACATTCGCTTCTCAGTCAAGACTTCATGGTGGCCCTCGTCCTGGTCCGCCTGGGGGCATACAGTATCGGTATCTGCCAGGGCACAAAGCTTCTGGACAGCAAGACCGGAACGGGCCTGGTCCACTCACGGCACAAGAAGGGTGGCTCTTCACAAGCCCGGTTCGCCCGACACCGCGAAAAACAGATAGAGCAGTTTCTGGACCGGGTCTGTGTGCATGCACGGGAGCATATCGAACCCCACGCCCGGTCGCTCGACTATCTGGTCTATGGTGGAGCAAGAGGCACCATACTCCTGTTGCGCAAGCAATGCCCGCTCCTGCGCCAGTTTGAGGACCGCATCCTGCGTATGATGCTGGACATTCCTGAGCCGCGTAAGGCAGTCTTGGAGCAAAGCGTAGTCAGCCTGTGGTCAACCAGCGTCTTGGAGTGGTGCGAGGAAGATCGTTGATCATGTTACCAGACTAGGTCAGACATTCTCAGACAATCCACTTCCGGTTGATGTTGCGCAGGCTCAACGAAAACAGACCGAGACAGAACGCACCGAGAATCGCAAAGTCCATGGCAAACGGCATTATGTTCGCGCCGCGCACCGCGCCATGTAGTATGTCCACCCCGTACGTCAACGGCAGTACATACGAGAGCGGTCGGATATATGCGGGAAGGTCCATGATCGGCAAGAAAAGGCCGCAAAGGAATATCATCGGAAAGCGGAAGAAGTTCGAGAATGTCTGAGCCTCGAATACCTGACTAACAGACACTGCAATGAAAAGCCCCAGAAAGGTTGACACTATGGCGATCAAAAGCATGGCCGGTACGACCAGCGACCATGCAACTCCAGAGAGGTCAGCCAGAAACGATGCGATCAATATGGGCACGAGAGGATTCACTATGCCGAAAAGGACGGCGCCGCCGGTTTTGGCCAGCATCAGCACTTCCAGACAAATGGGAGCCAGCAGCAACCTGTCAAAAGAGCGTTGCCTCTTCTCAAAGGTAACGGTCACAGCCAGCACCGATGTGGTACCGAAGAGGATCGCTATTGTCATGACGCCGGGCAGCAGATCTGGAACGCTTTCCAGCCCGCGGCCGGCCCTGATGAAGAACATGCCCGTCCAGGCCAGAGGGAATATTATGCCCCAGCTGATGTTAGGCGGCTTCAGGTAGTAGGTGCGAACATCCTTCATGAAGATGTTCCAGAACGCAATCCAGCGTCTCATGAATTCGCACCTCTTCCGCCTCCGGCTCTCTCCTTGTCTCTCTTCATCAGATCGGCCTCAATGCCCGTCACCTCTACGAAGATATCCTCCAGCGAAGGCAGGTGGCGCCTCGCCTCGGCAACCTGGATGCCGCGCTCGTCCAGGAAACGCGTCAGAGGGGCGACGTTGATCGTGTCAGTCGATTCAACCCGTATCTGTCCGCGGCCCACCGATTCAAACAGGTATGCCGGAAAGGCCGCTGTCATCGCGTCACGAAGGTCATCTCCAAAGCCGGAGACCGAAAGAAGCAGTACATTCCTGCCCTTCACCGGCTGCAGGAGATCGCTGGTACGCTCGGCTTTGACGATTCGGCCGTTCACGATAAAGGCGATGCGTTCGCAAAGCCGTTCTGCTTCTTCAATGTAGTGGGTGGTGAAGAAAATGGTGACTCCCTGGCGGTGCAGATCAGAGACTATCTGCCGCACCTGGCGAGCACTGGCCACATCTATCCGTGTGGTTGGCTCGTCGAGAAACAGGATCGGTGGCTCATGCACAATCCCGGCAGCGAAGGTCAGCTTGCGTTTCATGCCCTTGGAATAGGTCTCGAACTTGCGGTCAGCCGCATCGGTGAGACCAAAAACCTTCAGGAGGTCGCGTGCCCTGCCCTCCCGCTCGCTTCTCCGCATCCCGTAGAGAGCCCCGCAAAAGCTCAGGTTCTCAAATCCAGTCAACTCGGGATAGAGGTTGCTCTCATCAGGCACTATTCCTAACAGGTGCTGTGCCGCCTTGGGATTCTGCGTGCATTCGATGCCCCCGATGCGCACAGTCCCTCTATCGAGGCGGCCCAGCCCTGTTAGCATGTTTATGGTTGTGGTCTTGCCCGCACCATTGGGCCCAAGAAAGCCGAACACCTCACCCTCGATGACATCGAAGCTGATGTCATCAACGGCTAGCACCTCGCCATAACGCTTGGTGAGCCCGGTTACCTCTATGATTGCCCCGTTGCGCGATGACAAGTCTGGTGCGTCTAGCCGCCCTTTCTTAACTCGGCGATGCGCTCTTCCACCCCTTTGATCTCGGCCCTGAGTTGGCCCAGGTAGTCTTCGAGTCGGCTGGCGACTTCCTCCCTGCTGGCAAATCGCCGCGGCGCATAGCCAGACCCACAGCAGCAACCACCCTGGTGATGCCGACCGACCACGGGCGTATGGCGGATGTGCTGTTCACACCCGCATTCAGCCTGTTGACACATCTCGTTTCCTCCTTTCCGGACAGTATTCTGAGCACGATTGCCCCGTGTCCGACTCCTGCATGCTCAGAGTCGCGGACGCAAGCTCACGAAGCTCCTCCAGCGCATCCTGGTTGATGAAATAGTGTACATGGTATCCTCGCCGTTCGCCTCTCACCAGTCCCATGCCCTTCAGTACCCGCAAGTGCTGAGAGACAGCGGATTGAGATACTCCCAGGAGTTCTGCCAGGGCATTGACGCAGAGGGCATGCTGATCATGCTGCCTCAGCAGACGCTTAACAAGCCTGAGGCGAGTTGGGTCAGCGAGTGCGCTGAAGAGAGCCGCCTGCTCCTCCGTGTTCTGAAGCAATCGCTCTCGACCTGACATAATTATATCAGTATTCACTTATATACTAATATTATCACGCCAAAACCCGCGTGTCAACGTCGAGAGGTGGTTCGTCCGTCCTTATGGTCCGACACGATGTGCAGGCTCTGTCAACTCCCGGTGGACGCGGACTCCCGGCGGACCAGATTCATGGCCTCCGACGGACAGACATACGTGCAGATGCCACACCCGATGCAGCGTTGGTCATCCCGCACCACCACATCCCCTTCCATGCGCAGGGCGTTCATCCAGCATCTCTCTATACATACGCCGCACCCCGAGCAAGCTTCATCGTCAATCTTCACCACCCAGTTGGCGATAACGGCCTGGCTGGGCGCCGGAGTCCGGCTGATCCCTCTTAGCATGAAGCAGTGACAGCCGCAGCATGCGCACAGAAGGTCGATGAACCTATCCTGGCTGTTGGCATAGACATGTACGAGGCCGGCCTCCTCCGCTTCCATTATGCTACGTTTGGCTTCATCTTTCGAGATAGGATGAACGAACCCGTGCTCGCCGGCAAACTGCGCCGATGGCCCGAAAATCATACATTTGTTGTCCTTGGGTTTGTCGCAGGGTCTATCCAGCAAGTCACCCTGATGCCGGCAAACACAGACTCCTGCGGATATGTATTCTGTTCTGTCTATGAGCTTCATCACCTCGTCGTAAGGCAGTATTGCGGGTCGATCTGTTATCTCCTGTTCAACGGGAATCTTCCTGGCTCCAGTTGCTTCAGATGCGGGTGCCTGTGCCAGCGCTGCCATCATCAGGTTCTTCAGCGCCTTGCCGTAGCTTTTCATCAGCCGTGCCAACCGCTTGGTGCGTTCATCAGTGCGGCCATGCATGAACTGCAACTCAATGATGCCCGGCACCAGCGGCAGCAACTCGTAGGATTTGCCGCCATTCTTGTCCTTCACCCGGACCGTGCCTGTGCCTGCCATAGCGTCAAGTTGCGCCCGAAGATGCCCAACATCTGCCCTTCCCAGAAGAGCGGCCAGCTCCTCTGAGGTTGCCCCATTCAGGGGCATGCTGCAGGCAATCTCTGCCTGCTCCGGAGTGAAGATCTCTCTGGCAAAGGTATAGAACTCCTCACAGGGTACCGCCGGGTATGTCATGCTGCGGGCATTCACGGCCTCCGTTAGCTTCCTGTACAATTCTTCAGTCACTTCGATTTCACCTCGTTTCGCAGTAGATGTCAGGCCGATTCAAACGCAGCCGATCAACCTGCGCCGTATTCTATCCCGAGTAATCGGAGCGGGTCAAAACGACACCCGTGCCACACTCCGTTGCGGCTCACAGAGCCAGCCCGGGACTACCACGTTCCCCCACGAAGTTTCTTGACCATTCGGGGCTCCCGTGTCATCATTGGCGAAACGGAAGCGTTGCCTCAAGTAGAAAGGGGGACGCTTATCCAGGGGAGGTCAACAGAGATGTGTATTTTTTGCGGTGGAACATGTGGCGGGTCAGGCGATACGCTCATGCCTCTGCTTGCCGCCGGCGCCGGGATTGCCATTCTGAAGGTGCGGGCCGTGCGCGGGGCCCGCAGAAACAAGGATGCGGGCAAGGCTGACGACAAGCAGACTGAGGTCGAATCCGCGTCGCAGCACAGTCACGTAGATTCACAGTAGCGGGGTCTACTGATCAGGACCTGATCCCTCAAGGCGCCTATGCTGGCGTCCTGGTTTCGCGATACCTAATGCGCAGCCTAGACAGTCCCAGCGATGCTGCCAGTACCACACCTCCGAACAAGACTATGGTTGCGCCTGAAGGCAGCTTCAGCATGTAGGAAAGCCACAGCCCGCCAAGTGTGAACAGAAGCCCAAACAGAACCGACAGCACCATCATAGTTTTCATGTTATGGGTGAACTGACGCGCCATTGCCGCCGGAAATGTGAGCAGTGCGATTACCAGTATCATGCCCACGACCTGGATGAGGACCACCACTGTCAGAGCGATCATCGCCAGTAACAGGAAATAGAGCCTTGCAACAGGCATTCCTACAGCCATGGCGTATTCCTCGTCAAAAGATAGAATCAGGTATTCCTTGTAGAGGGCGACTACAACTGCGATTATCACCGCCACCAGTGCCAACATGAGCAATACATCGCTGAACGGCACAGTCAGAATACTGCCGAAGAGGTAACTCATCAGGTCGGGGGCGTATCCCGGTGTGAGGCCAATGAACGCGACTCCCAGAGCCATACCCACCGCCCACAGTATGCCGATGGCTGTATCAGCCGCGATCCGTGTCCTAGTGATTATAGCTCCAATGGCAAGGCCGGAGGCCAGCGAGAAGAACAGGGCCCCGATGATGGGGTTGATGCCCAAGAAATACCCCAACCCGATTCCTCCGAAGGAAGCATGAGCAATGCCACCGCTGATGAAAACTACCTTCTTCACCACCACGTAGACGCCAATGACACCACAGGCCACCGCTGCCAGCACCCCCGCCATCAGCGCGTTACGCATGAACTCATACTGGAGAACCTCCAACATGTTCAATGCTCCTTCAACACCCGGTGAGGTACCGCCCCATGCGCGATCAACTGCACGGGACACTGGTAGGTTGCCTCCAGTATCTCCGGCGTCAGTTCCCTGGAGCCATGGTAGTACAGTTCACGGTTAAGACAGGCAATCTTGTCCACATGCACGGACACGGCACCGATATCGTGGGAGACCATGACGATGGTCAGGCTGTCCTTCAGCTGTTCGAGCAACTCATAGAACTCGGACTGCATGGTGGAGTCTATGCTGGCCGTCGGCTCGTCCAGAAGCAATAACTCAGGTTCAGAGACCAGCGCCCGGGCAACAAAGACCCTCTGCTGCTGGCCTCCGGATAGCCTGCCGATTTGCTTGCCGCGGTGTTCCAGCATGCCCACCCTTGCCAGAGCTTTCTCCGCCTCCGCTCTGTCCTCCCCCCGGTACCACCGCATGATCCCTGCACGGTCATAGCGCCCCATCAACGCCACATCCCACACACTGGCCGGAAAATCCCGGTCGAAAACAGAGCGCTGCGATACATAACCGATACGGCTGCGGGCCCGCGCAGGGGGCTTACCGAATACGAAGACAGAACCATGATGGGGTTTGATCAGCCCTAAGATCACCTTCAACAGCGTGCTCTTGCCTCCGCCGTTAGGGCCGATGACACCCAGAAAATCGTGTTCGAAGACGGAGAGGCTGACGTTCTCCAGTGCAGTCACCTCACCGTAGTTGACACAAATACCATCTAGCTCAACGATTGCACGGTTATTCACATCCACCTACTGCATGGCCTGCTTCATTGCTGAGGCAACAGTGCGCATATTGTCGAGGAAGTCCTTCGCCAGAGGGTTGATAACAACCACCTCGCCATCAATCGCCCTGGCGATGACCTCAGCGCTCTTGCCGGCGAACTGAGGTGATACAAAAACGACGCGGATATCATGCTCCCTTGCCTCGTCGATCAGGCGCATCTGGTACTGCGGGTCAGGTTCCTTGCCGCCCTGCTCCACGGCGATCTGTATCAGGTCGTAGTCGTGGGCGAAGTACCCCCAGGCAGGGTGAAAGACGATGAACCTACGGTTCTGCACCCCCGCCAGGGCGACAGAGATCTCATCGTCCAACTCCTGGAGTTGCTGCAGGTAAGCAGCGCAGTTCGCCTCATAGTAGGCCTTGTTAGCCGGGTCTACCTGCACCAGTCCGGCACAGATGTTACGCACCATTATCATAGCATTTCTCACTGAGAGCCAGACATGAGGATCAGGCCCTGTGTGGTGATGGTGGTCATCGTCGTCGTGGTGTTCATCATCGTCGTGGTTGTGTTCATCCATGTCTAGGAGTTGTACCCCCTCAGAGCAATCGACTGGAAGCATAGCCTTATTCATCGTTCTTAGTTTCCCCATTCCTGCGAGCTCGAACTCAACACCAGAACCTACCATTGCATACATACTGGCTCTGGATAACTTGACCATCAAGTCTGGTCTGTCTTCATAGAAATGGGCTGAGTAGCCAGGCGGGACCATAACCACTACGTCAACCTTATCACCGCCGATAGCTTCCACAAATCCGGCCTGCGGCAAAATGGTCACAGCTACGACCAGCCTGTCGCTATTTGATTCCTCGGATGGGCCCGCAAGGGGCAACGCGACAGCGAGCACAATCAGTGCGACTGCTCCTGCCACCGCCAGAAGTATCCTCCTGTCAATGGCCTTGTTCATGTTCCATGCCCTCCTGTCGCCTGGTCTGAAATCTGCGTAGCGTTGATGCCGCTAAACACAGTTGTCAACTGCAGCATGTACATGATCTCCCATGGGAAATTCGTGCTAAGAACCATCCTACTCCTGCCGGTCACCAAGGCAGTCGGGGCACAGTCCGTAGAACTCAAGCAGATGCCCGTTGATATCAAATCGCGTCTCGTCAAGCAGCCTGTGCTCAAGGCCTGACAGATCACAACCACCGAAATCCACCACTTTGCTGCAGCCGGAACAGACCAGATGATGGTGATGCTC
>JACUUR010000125.1 GCA_014859205.1 Dehalococcoidia bacterium
ATGCCGTCGAGCCAACAAAAGGCGGCGGTCCGACAGTGCCAGCTACAGTTCCAGGTGGTGATCCCTGTCTTAAACACTGCTCCCCATTTATCGAACTTGCTTTCCACGATGGCGGTATGCTATTTCCATCTACGGAATGGGCGATGCCGGTTGTCTTGGCGTGGCTCGGACTGCCCGCCATTGGATCTGCGTGGCAGCTGCCCATCCTCGGATCGCTTCACTTGCGCATCCACATCGCGTGGCGCCGTCTCATTTACGGCCCGCCGGGATAGGTTAACTCTGCCCATGTTATCGATGCCAATCACTTTGACCTCTATCTCCTCGCCCAGCTTGACGGCATCCTCAACCGTAGGAATCCTGTGGTCAGCAAGTTCGCTTATGTGGACCATGCCCTCCTTGCCAGGCAGTATCTCCACCATCGCGCCGAAGCTAAGTATCCGCGACACTTTGCCGGTATAGACCTCGCCTACCTCAATATCTTTGGTCAGCTTGTTGATGATATCCATGGCCTGGTTGGCCGCCGCTTCATCCAGCGAGCCGATAACCACCGTGCCATCATCTTCCACATCAATACTGGTCTTGGTCTCCTCTATGATTGACCTGATGGTCTTGCCCCCCGTGCCGATGACCGCCCCGATCTTGTCCGGGTTGATCTTCATCTTGTACATCCGGGGGGCATAACGACTGACTTCCAGCCGGCTGGAGCTGATTGTCCGCTCCATCTCGCCCAAGATGAACATGCGCCCATCCCGGGCCTGATTGAGTGTTTTTTCAATAACCTCGAGGCTTATGCCCTGGAGCTTTGTATCCATCTGGATAGCCGTGACTCCATTAGTGGTCCCGGCCACCTTGAAATCCATGTCCCCGTACGCGTCTTCCAGCCCGGCGATATCTGTCAGCACTACGTACTCGCCGTCTCCTCCGGTCACCAGCCCCATGGCCACGCCACTCACCGCCGCCTTCATTGGTATCCCGGCGTCCATAAGCGACAGGCTGCTGGCACAAACACTGGCCATTGATGAGCTCCCGTTGGAACTCAGGACCTCGGACACCAGCCGGATGGTATAGGGGAATTCTTCTTCACCGGGTAACACCGGCAGCAATGCCTTGCCGGCCAGCGCCCCGTGTCCTATCTCCCGCCTTCCCGGCGTCCCCACGCGTTTGGTCTCACCAGTCGAGTAGGGCGGGAAGTTGTAATGATGCATGAAACGCTTGCTTTCTTCTATCCCAAGCCCGTCAAGTCGCTGCTCCTGACGCTTCGAGCCAAGTGTCGCGATGGACAGGACCTGGGTCTGCCCGCGGGCGAACAGAGCCGAGCCGTGTGTCCGCGGCAAAAGGCCAACCTCGCTGGTTATGGGACGAACCTCGGTAAGTCTGCGTCCGTCCACCCGCTTCCCCTGGAGCAGGGCAGCCCTGACATATTCCTTCACCTTCTTATCAAAGAGGGCGACAACATGCTCGCGGGCATAGGAATCGCCTGTGCTGTCCAGTAGCTCATCCTGAAGATCGTCGAGAACCTGCTCCCGCTCCGATTTTCCGAGCTGGAGTAGTGCTGAGGGGAGCTTCTCATCAGCGAACCGGGACACAAGGGCGGCAAGCTCCGGGTCGGTTTCGGCAGCGGAAACAGCGAGCTTGGGCTTACCGTGTTCCTGCCGGAGCCTCTCCTGGAGCCTAATGACATCCTGGTTTGCCTCATGCCCGATCCTGATAGCCTGCATAACCAGGTCCTCAGTCGCCTCGTTTGCCCCTGTTTCGAGCATGATTACGGCTTCCTTGGTGCTTACCACGGTAACGTCAAACAGGCTATCCTCGAGCTGGGTAAACGTGGGATTTACGAGGTATTCGCCGTTGACGTAACCCACGTGGCTGGCGCCCACCGGGCCACTAAATGGCATCTCGGAAATATGTACGGCGGCAGAGGCGCCGATGACGGCCAGCATATCAGGCGAAACCTCCTGATCCACTGAGAGCACCGTTATTATGACCTGGACCTCATTGCGCCAGTTCTTGGGAAGCAGGGGCCGTATCGGCCTGTCGGTGAGGCGGGCGGTGAGCACCGCTTCTTCGGTGGGCCGACCCTCTCTCCTGATAAAACCGCCGGGTATTTT
>JACUUR010000126.1 GCA_014859205.1 Dehalococcoidia bacterium
GCGATGATGGGCAGGCGGCGAAACGGCTTGACTACCTGGAAGGTACCCACGAGTCCTTCCTGCACCACCTTCCAGGGACGCCATCTGCTTATGTCCTTGCCCTTGAACCGGACCGTTCCCGAGGTGGGGCTCAATATGCCCGTTATGCACCGTACCAGGGTCGTCTTGCCGGAACCATTCGGCCCGATCAGGCCTACCATTTCCTCCCTGTCTATCGAAAAACTGACATCGTCAACGGCGGTCAGTCCGCCGAAGCGTTTGCTTAAGTGCTCTACCTCGAAGAACGCGGCCATTCTATCCCTCCTCCTCTCGGAGTTCGCGCCGTGATACCTTGCCGATATCCGTCTTGGGCACCTCGCCTCTGAACTCGACGATCTTGGGCACCTTATAGTGGGCCAGCCTTTCAGCAACGTACTTGGTGATCTCTTCCTCGGACACTCTTCCTCTGGCCTCCGTCTCAAGGACGACTATGGCCTTGACCTTCTCACCAACTGCGGAGTCAGGTACACCCACCACGCCCGCCTCTTTTACCTGGGGGTGCGAGACGATCACCTCTTCCACCTCTCTGGCAAACACCTGCAGCCCCTTGTACTTGATCATATCACGCTTCCGATCGTAGAAGTAGAAATAGCCCTCTTCATCCATGCTGGCCAGATCGCCTGTGCGCAGCCATGTCTCGCCGTCGATATCGATGAACATCTCCGCGTTTGCCTCCGGTTTGTTCCAGTATCCCTTTATCACATTGGGCCCCTTGAATATCAGTTCGCCTACTTCGCCCACGGGAAGAAATCTCTTGCCGTCCGGCTCTATGATGGCTCCCACGGTGTTGGGCAGAGGCACGCCAAAGGAACCGGGCTTTATCCTGTTGTAAGGAGTGACCATGCCCGGCGCGGATGTCTCGGTCATCCCCCAGCCTTCGTGGATCTTAACCCCGGTCCGCTTTTCCCAGCCCTGGGCAGTGTCGGCAAGAAGGGCGTCAGCCGCCGAGATGAGGATCTTAATGCGTTTCCAGTTCACCCTGCTGGTACGCTCATAGTCCCTGAGGCCCTCGTAGAGGGACGGAACGCCGAAGAAGAGAGTGGCCTTGTGGCTCTCAACGGAATCCAGAATGTCATCGGGGTTTCCAGTGGTCAGCAGCACCTGGGTATAGCCCTCGGCCAGGCCCCCCACCATAAGCACGGATTGACCGTAGATGTGATAGAAAGGCAAGTAGGCGATTACGACCTCCTTGCCCGGCTGAACTATGTCCCCGAACCAGTTATTGGCCAGCACTCGAGCGGCGGCGAAATTGTAGTGGTTAATCATGGCGCCCTTGGGCATGCCGGTTGTTCCTCCGGTGTAGGGAAGTGTCACCAGGTCCTCGTTGACGTTGAATTGGATATCGGGCGGATTGGGCGGGTACTTCTTGATCAGGTCCTGAAACCGGTACACGTCCTCTCTTTCAAACAACTCGACGGGAGGGGCTGCCATTTTCTGATAGACGGCCCGCAGCACGCTGCTGCCCAGGAACTTCTTCAAGCCCGGCAGGTACTCCCCGATGCCGGTCAGAATCGTGGCATCCAGCTTCACGCCGCTCTTCTCCACATTGTCGTAAAGGAAGTCCATACACACGATCATCTTTGCCCCGCTGTCCTCAAGCTGGTACTTTATCTCAGGGCTGACATAAACAGGGCTGATGGCAGTTATGGTGGCTCCCGCCTTCAGGGCTCCCATATAGGCTATGATGAACTGAGGCGAGTTAAGCAGCAGCAGGGCAACCTTATCTCCCTTTCTGACCCCCAGGTCATGCAGCGCCGTGGCAAATCTATCAACCTGGTCCCTCAGTTCCCGGTAGTTCATCTTCCTGCCGTAGAATATCAGCGCCGTCTTGTCCTTCCATTGCTCGGTAGCCTCGTTGAAGGTGTCTACTACGGACTTTTCCGGGATCTCCATGTCTGGCGGCACGCCTGGGGCATACCATTTCAGCCACGGTCTGGATTCGTATAGGGCCTTGTTGTCATCTGGTGTCATTGTGCTACCTCCGTTTCGTTGCGGGATCTGTGCGTA
>JACUUR010000053.1 GCA_014859205.1 Dehalococcoidia bacterium
GGGGAGATCCCGGGATGATATCGACTCCGGCTGCTTCGAGCTTGAGGGTGATCTGCCCGTAAACAGCGACGGCGGCCTGAAGTGCTTCGGGCACCCCATCGGCGCCACCGGGCTGAGAATGACCTACGAGATCTATAGACAACTCCAGGGCAGGGCAGAGTCCCCCCAGCGCCAGATAGAGAATGCCAGGCTCGGCATATCACAGACCTTTGGGGGGCCGCCTCAGGTGGCCGCAGTGGCGGTTCTGGGCAACGAGCCGGGCTATCCCTTGAGAGGTTCATAGGCGCGACGACTTCGCTCCCGGCGACGGGCTACGAGGACAACAGACGATCTCATTCCGGCTCGATTTCCCCGATGAGGGGACTGTGCTAGAATTCCATTGTCTACGAAGATGCCTGTTTATGAGTATCTGTGCGGTTCCTGTCAGCGGGTTGTCAGCTCATATCAGCAGCGACCCGTTGCGCCGACGCCGCCCTGTCCCTGCTGCGGTAGCAGCGCGCTGAAGCGGATATTCTCGACCTTTGCAGTACAGAAGACGCACAGGGACATCTATGAGGACATACTCTCCGACCGCGAGCTTACCCAGGGCATGATGAGGGATGACCCCAGGGCGCTGGCCGAGTGGAGCAGGCGGATGAGCGGGGAGAAGTCGGCTCCTGAGTATGAGGAGCTAACCGAGCGAATGCAGAGAGGCGAATGGCCCGCCGCCCAGATAGACGAGAGCAGGAAGGCGGTCGCGGACCCGGGCGAAGAGAAACCCGACGTCGGCTGAGAGAAGAGGTATCCCATGCCCATCTACGAATTCGTCTGCCGGAATTGCCACAAGAGACTCAGTTTCCTGGTCAGGGATGCCTCTGCTCGTTTTGCCCCCAGTTGCTCCGTTTGCGGCAGCGCCGACTTATCCCGTGTCATCTCCGGCTTTTCCTACCATAAGTCCCAGACCACGGCATGGGAAGACAGCGACGGGCCCGCAGGAAGTCCCGGCGAACACTATTACAGGAACCCCCGCAATATCGGTCGCTGGGTGGAGAAGAAGTTTCAAGATATGGGACAGGAGTTGCCCTCGCCGATTCAGGAAAAAATACGGGCAGCCCGGGAAGGCGTGTTGCCTGAGTCGCTGAAGGATCTGGAAAGTGCCTCTCCAACTGCTGCGTATGATTGACGCCAATCTGAACCGCCTGGGCGAAGGCCTGCGGGTTCTGGAGGATGTTGCTCGCTTCCTTCTCGGCGATGCCGTTCTGAGCAGGCGGCTGAAGGCGTTGCGTCATGACACGGCCCGCGACACTGCGTTGCTGCGCATGGGACTTCTTTCTGAGAGGGATTCCGAACATGACGTGGGTCACAGTCAAGCTGCCTCTGTCACTTCAGGCGGCAGCCCGCCAGACACGTTAACAACTCCACTGCAAAACCTATCTGAACTCGTGACGGCCAATGCCAAAAGGGCAGAGCAGTCTCTTCGGGTAATAGAGGAGCTGGCCAGACTACCTGATCTCAGTAAGACGCTGGACTCGGCCAGCTTTGAACAGGCAAGGTTTACCCTCTATGCACTGGAAAGAGAACTGATCTCCCGAATATCACGCCGGGAGAAGCTGGAAAGCATGGCCGGGCTATATGTGATTGTGGACAGGCAGTTTCTGGCCGGCCGAGACGAGCTAGATATCGTTGAGCAGGCGATTGAGGGAGGTGCCACCACGATCCAGCTTCGCGACAAGGAGAGAACTAAGAGGGAACTGCTGCCTGTGGCACAGAGGCTGAGAGCGCTCTGCAATCAGGCCGGTGTACTGTTCATAGTTAACGATCACCTCGACTTAGCCATAGCTGCGGACGCCGATGGACTCCACATTGGACAGGGCGATCTGCCGGTGGCAGTAGTGCGCAGGGCGTTGCCCATCGACAGGATAGTGGGCTGCTCGGTCAACACGTTGGCTCAGGCCGAGATTGCTCGGAACGAAGGAGCCGATTATATTGCCCTCGGCTCCATATTTCCCACCACGACCAAGACTGGGGCCGTCGTGGTTGGGCTTGATAGGCTTAAGGAACTCAGGCAAAAGGTAGCCATCCCTCTGGTAGCCATTGGCGGCATCAACCCCGATAATGTAGGTGAAGTGAGGACTGCAGGCGCCGACGCCATAGCGGTGGTCAGCGCTGTCATCGGGCCAGACGATGTCAAGGGAGCCGTCCAGAAACTGATCGCCGCAATGGAGTCCACGACGCAGAAATGTCAAAACACATAGACGACCTGCAGGCCATTGCTGGCGAACTCCGCCCATGCTTTGCGCGGGCAGATGAGGCGAGAGAGAAGGCCCTGCGCAGTTGCCGTCAGATAATCCGGTACAGCGCTGAGGCCATACGGGCCGTGCATCGCCAGCAGCCTGGCAAGGCGAAACAACTGCTTGCCTCAGCTCAGGAACTGCTTCAGGAGTTAGACCGGGAACTGGCAGGGCATGGTAGGTTGCGTCATTCAGGGTTCGTTCACGACGCCCAGAAGGAGTTCTCCGAAGGATGCATAACACTGGCCTTCATCGCCGGGGAAGCGCTTCCGAAGCCAGAAACACTGGGCGTAGACAATGCTGCCTATCTCGACGGTCTGGGCGAATCAGTGGGGGAGTTGCGAAGGTTTATCCTGGATAGTCTGAGGCGGGATGACCTCTCACGTTGCGAGGACTTGCTGACCGTAATGGATGAGATCTATGCAATGCTGATGACCATGGACTTCCCTGAACTGCTCGCCCACGGCCTGAGACGGACCACCGACTCATTGCGTGGGATAATAGAGAGAACTCGGGGGGATCTGACCATATCGCTGCGGCAGAAGAAGCTGGAGAGAAGGCTCGACGACCTCCGTTAAGGTTGTTCGGGGGGTAGGAGGTTTGCCGACCGTAGCTCGAAACGACGCCCTGTTAGTCACTCTAACCTCACCACCCCGTCTAACAAGACCCTATTCGTCCCCGCGGTACTTGTAGAATCCTTCACCGGTCTTGCGCCCCAGACGGCCGGAATCGACCATCTCCTTGAGAAGTGCGGAAGGGGCCAGGCAGGGATCATTGCTCCTCTCATGCATGGCACGGGCTACCATGTAACCAACGTCCAGACCGTTGAAGTCGGCCAGCGCCAGGGGACCAATGGCAAGGCCCAGGCCGAGGGTCATGCTCTTGTCGATATCCTCAGCGGTGGCCACGCCATTCTCCAGTAGACGCACGGCTGCCCCGATCAATGCCAGCAGCAGGTAGTTAAAGATGAAGCCGGGCGTATCTTTTGTCACCAGGATTTCCAGTCCGAGTGAGCGGCCGAACTCCCTTACTGTCTCCAGAGTCTGCTCACTGGTGGTGTCGGCCATGACGATCTCGAGCAGTTTGCTGCGGGGCACGGGTGTGAGAAAGTGCGTCCCCATTACCCTGTCAGGGCGACTCGTCACTCGAGCCAGTTCTGTAACGGACAGGCACGACGTGTTGGAGCAAAGGATCGTATGGTCAAGACAGAGCCTGTTCAGTTCCGCAAATATCCTCTTCTTCAACTCCATATCCTCAGGAATAGCCTCTATGACCAGGTCCCGGTCGTCCAGTTCATCCATAGCGACGGTGCCGTGAATGCGGGCTCGAGTCGACTCATACTCCTGCTGAGACATTCTGCCCTTCTCAACATCCCTACGCAGATAGTATTCTATGACTTCCAGGCCCCTGCTAAGCATCTCCTGGCTGGTCTCGACCACCGCTACATCGTACCCGGACCGGGCACATACCTGCGCGATGCCCGAGCCCATGAATCCGCACCCAATAACGCCTACCCTGCTAATCCCCATAGTGATCACCTCTTTCCTTATGCGCTTCTCAATGCCCTACCAAAGTCCCATCTCTCTGGCTACTACTTCGCGGTAGAAATCCGCATCGCCAAAGGCAATCTCAGCTGCCTTAGCCCGTCTGGTGTAGAAATGCAGATCATGTTCCATGCTGACGCCGATCGCCCCATGAATCTGGTGCGCCAGATCGATGACACGCCTCGATGCCTCGCCCATCCAGGCCTTGGCTATGGCCACTTCTCTGGCGCAGGGAAGTGCCTGGCTGAGCATCCAGGCTGCCTGATATGTACTCAGCCTGGCACCATCAACATCCGTCGCCATGTCGGCGCAGTAGTGCTGTATGACCTGGAAGCTGCCGATGGGACGGTCGAACTGTTTCCTTTCCTTGGCGTAATCTACGGTCATCTCCAGCACACGCTGTATATTGCCCACCATTTCACAGCACTTGGCCACTGCTGCTCGCTGGACTATCCTGTCTACCACCATCGAACCCTGCGAAACACCCCCCAAAAGACGTGTCTCGGGTACCGGCAGCCGGTCGAACACTACCTCGTATAGCCTGTCGCCTCCGATGCTCTTCAGCGGGGCATGGCTTATCTGAGGGCTTCCGGCATCCGCGACAAGCGCAGCGATCACATTCTCAGGCTTCGTCCTGACCGCGCACAACAGATGGTCAGCGATGTGAGCATCGGGGACAAAAAGCTTCGTGCCCGTGATGCAGTAGTTGTGCCCATCGAGAGTGGCTTCTACCTTGATCGAACCCGCATCGTAGCCTCCAAATCCGGGCTCGTCTAGGGCCAGGGTCAAGATCTTCTCGCCGCGCACAACCCCGGGCAGATACTCCTGCTTCTGCTGCTCGCTGCCGGCATCCAGGATTGTCAAGGCCCCCAGAACCACCGTGGAGAAAAAGGGGCCGGGCAGGCAGGAACGTCCCATCTCTTCCAGCAGAACTGCCAGATCAAGAAAGCTCATACCACCGCCGCCATATTGCTCCGGCACAATCAGGCCCATCCAGCCCAGCTCAGCCATGTCCTGCCACAGTTCTCTGGAGAACCCTGTCTCACTGTCCTCCACTTGCCGCACAAACGCTTTCGAGCACTTATCATCGAGGAAGTCGCGCGCCGCCCTCTTCAGCATTTCCTGTTCTTCGGTTAGGGCCAATCTCATCGCAATCCTCCTATATGAAGCGCCCCCAGCGCGAGTCTCAGGTGCAGCAAGCACATTCTCATTGCGTGGTGCCATTGCTCTGCTCGGCACCGCAAATCACGCCGCCGGCAGTCCCAGACCCCGTGTAGCCAGGATATTCTTCAAAATCTCAGTCGTGCCTGCCTGCAGGCTGTAACCCTTGGAACCCAGGTACGAGTGCGGGGCCATACCCCGGAGAGGGACCAGCCTGGAACCCGACATCAACTGCCCGTAAGGACCCAGGATTTCCATAGACACGTTGGCGAGGCGCTTCTCGAACTCCGTGGAATAAGCCTTGGACATGGCCGATTCCCAGTTGGGCGTCTTCCCATCTTCCATGACTGAGGTCACCCGGTAACCGAGCAGCCGCCCCACCTCAAATTCGATCTCGAGTTGAGCCAGCTTGCTACGGACAGCGGGCTGCAGGGACAGTTGATTCTCCTTGCTGAACTGAACAACGGCTTCGAACAGAGGATAATTGCCCATGATACGTTCCATCCCGCTACGCTCATAATCAAGCTGATGAAGCACCTGATAGAAGCCGCGGTCCTTCTGGCCTATCAAGTACTTCTTGTGCACACGCACATTGTCGAAGAACAGGTCGCTCCAGGCCTCGGTGCCGGTGATGTCGGTCATGGGTATGCGACTCAGCCCGGGCGACCTGGCATCCACGATGAACTCGCTTATGCCTCTGTGTTTAGGCGCCTCGGGGTCCGTTCTGGCATAGACATCGAAGTAGTGGGCGAAGTAGGCACAGCTGGTCCAGGTCTTCTGCCCGTTGATTGTATAGTAATCGCCATCTTCGACTGCCCTCGTCTGAAGAGAGGCCAGGTCGGAGCCCGCGCCGGGCTCGCTCATTCCCAGCCCAAAGTAGGCCTCGCCCCGGGCGATCCTGGGCAGGAATTCTCTCTTGAGTTCTTCCGAGCCGAAGGACAGTATGGCGCCTCCCACCTGGCGGTCGGCGAACCAGTGACAGGCGGCCGGAGCCCCGAAGCGAAGCATCTCCTCGGTGAGGATAAGCCTGTCCGTGTGACTGCGTCCCTGCCCACCATACTCCTCGGGCCAGGTGAGCCCTATCCAACCCCTGTGTGCTACACGTCTGGTGAATTCGGGATTGAAGCCCTGTATCCAGGCATCGCAGGCAGGTTCCCAGTGTCCCTTTTCTATCTCCTCCTCCAGAAAGCTGCGCACCTCATGCCTGAACCTGTTCTGCTCGTCCGTGAATCCGAAGTCCATTCTCTCTCTCCCTTCCTAGAGGTTGATGTTTGAGTACTTCCTCCAGGGTCGAGTCCTCCATGGTTGAGCTGCGTACTTGCCTTCCAGAGCATCCAGCGTCCTGTTTATGACCTTTCTCGTATCTGCGGGATCTATCACATCATCTACGTAGCCTCTCTCGGCAGCACGGTAGGGGTTCTCGTACATGTCTGAGAATTCCCTTACCCGCCTCGTTCGTACCTCATCCGGCCTGTCCGCATCCCTTATCTCCTTGGCAAAGATGACGCTGGCCGCAGTCTCGGCCCCCACGATGGTTACCCGGGCTGTGGGCCAGGCGTACACAAAATCGGCCCCAATAGCCTTGTCCAGCATCCCGTAGTGAGCGCCGGCATACGACTTTCTGATTATGATCGCGATCAGGGGCACGGTAGCATCCGCCCAGGCAAAGAGCAGCTTGGCGCCGTGGCGCAGGATGCCGGCCCAGTCCTGCTGTGAACCTATCAGATAGCCGGGGGAATCGTGAAACGTGATCAGGGGAATGCCGAACAGGTCACAGAACCTCACAAACCTGGCCGCCTTGTCGGCGGCATCAACGTCTATGCACCCGCCCATCCACTTGGGCTGAGTCGCCACGATCCCTGCAGGCCGCCCGTCGAAGCGCGCAAAGCCCGTGATGATGTTCCGCGCATGAAGCCCCATGGTCTCGTAGAAATGCCCCCCATCAACCACCTTGTCGATAACCCGGTACATATCAAAAGGTTGGTGTGGATGCCTGGGGATCAGGCTGAGCAAATCCTCTTGCCTCTCCGGGTTGTCATCAGTCTGGCTACGAGGCGGGTTCTCTCTGTTGCTGGAGGGCAAGAAGGACAGGAGTTCCTTGCACTTGTCCAGGCAGTCGACATCGTTACTGGCCACGACATGGGTTTGGCCTGATCTGACGGCGTGGGCCCGGTAGCCGGAGAGCTGCTCCAGACTGATCTCCTCCCCCGTCTGCGTTTTCACAAAGGCGGGGCCGGCGATGCCCATAAACCCCGTTTCCTTTGTCTGAATGAGGAAATCCTGCATGACCGGATGGTAGGCCTGCCCTCCCAGACAGGGACCCATAAGCAACGCTATCTGCGGTATTATCCCCGAAGCCAGAATCTGAGACCTGAACAGCCAGCCATAACTCTCCAGGGTATCTATCCCTTCCTGCAGTCGAGCGCCTCCGGAGTCGTTCATGCTGACAAACGGCCAACCATTCTCCTTGGCAAACTCGATGGCGCGAACGAATTTCTTGCCGTGATATTCGCCAAATGTGCCCGCCATTGCAGTGAAGTCCTCGGCGGCGACGACGACATGCCTGCCGTTAACCTTGCCAAAGCCGGTGATGACTCCCTCGGCGGGCACCTCCCTCTGGTCCATGCCAAAGGCGACTGTCCTGTGTCGGACGAACAGACCTATCTCGGTGAACGTGCCCGGGTCGAAGAAGTATTCTATCCTCTCACGGGCCGACAGTTGACCCCTCTTATGGCGCTCTTCGACCGCCTTCGGTCCCCCCATCTGCAGGATGCGTTCTCGCTTCCCCCTCAGCTCCTCAATCACGTTGATACCCTTGTCACACTCATCAAGCATGAATCAAGCCTCCTTCTTGTCCTGCTATCATATAGCATGATAGCCGCCTTTTCAAAGTTGGCGCGCCGGACCCGAAAGTACTCGGCGGCAGCAACGGCCTGAGCCGGTTCGGTATCTCGAAGGCACAGGCAACTACGGTGACGCCTGCAGAGCCTGAATCAGAGCCCGGGCCTTGTCCATGGTCTCAACGTATTCAGCCTCCGGGTCAGAATCATAGGTGATCGCGCCGCCTGCCTGGAAGTAAGCTCTGCCTTCCTTGATCAGCAGGGTGCGAATAACAATGCTCAAGTCGATTTGCCCGTCGAAGCTCAGATAACCCAGTGAACCCGTGTACGCGGCTCTCCGCGTCGGCTCGAGCCGGTCGATGATCTCCATGGCCCTTACCTTGGGAGCGCCGGTAACCGAGCCCCCGGGGAATGTAGCCTTGAGCAAATCGATGTTACTCTTGTCCGGGCGCAGCCTGCCTTGTACAGTAGAGGTGAGGTGAAACACGGTGGGAAATGTCTCCAGTATAGCTAACTCGGAGACCTTTACCGTCCCATAGCGACAGACCCGTCCCAGATCATTCCTCTCCAGATCCACAATCATCACGTTCTCTGCCCGGTCCTTGGCGCTCTCAGTCAGTTCCCTGGCCAGGCGCCGGTCCTCAACAGGATCGTTGCCCCTCGGCCTGGTGCCCTTTACCGGCCGCGTCTCCACCAGGTCCCCCTGAACTCTAAGGAATCTCTCTGGAGAGGCACTGACCACTGTAACTCCGGGAAAACAGAGATAGCTCGCAAACGGCGCAGGGTTGACCCTTCTCAGCCGCTTGTAGAGCTCATATGGCGGAATCCTCAACTCGGCCTCAAACCTCTGCGAAAGGTTGACCTGAAAGACCTCGCCGGCGGCGATATACTCGCGTACCCGGCTCACGGCCTTGATGTATTCCTCACGGGTGAAATTGGACTCAAGCAACACTTTGCCATCTCCCGCGCCGGCCTGAAACCCGCCCCCATCCGATGAGTCTGCCGGAGAGTCAGCCCGGCGCGGTCCGTCTGTGCTCCGGCCCGCCTGCGAACGCATGGCCCCATCTCCCGGGAGATCATTAGTCGCCCCGCCCGAGGCCTGTCGGCCAGAGGCCACCGCGCCAATCCGCTGCTTTACCTCCTCCAGCTTCATCCTGGCCCGCTTCAGCCTCTGCTCCTCATCCATCTCAGGAAATCCCGTGGCAACAACATATGACTTCCTCTCCAAGTGATCAAACGCAAGCACGGTATCGTAGAGGGCCAGGTAACACTCGGGAAGCTCGAGGTCGTCTCTGGCTGTGGACGGCAAATGCTCGATGAAGTGGCACAGATCATAGCCCAAGTAGCCTACCGCCCCGCCCACAAAGGGGACAGGCAGTTGACAGGGCTCCAATCTGTGTTCCTGCAGCAGTACGCCAAGGGCATCAAAAGGGTTGCCTTGCTGCATTTCGCGCTCTTGCCCGCGAACCAGGGTAATCTCAGTGCCCCGGCTCTTCATAACCAGAAAGGGGTCGCTGCCCAGAAAGGAGTATCGCCCCAGCTTGCCAGGACCCATGCCGCTATCCAGGAAGAAGCTGTGAGACCTGTCCTTGATGAGTTCGAAGAGGTCAGGAGCAGCTGAGGAGGTCAGGACCTCTTCAGCCAGGGGATAACGGTTCATAGTCACCTGATCGACAATCGCTACGAACTCTGCAACACCCTCTTGACAGTGACACCGATCTCTGCCGGGTTAGGGGCTATGACAGCGCCCGCCTGTGACAGGGCTCTTATCTTCTCCGAAGCCTTGCCCGCACTTCCCGTAATGATGGCTCCGGCGTGCCCCATCCTCTTACCCGGTGGAGCAGTGCTGCCGGCGACAAAGGCAACCACAGGCTTGGTCATACCGTGCGCTATGAACTCGGCAGCCTCCTGCTCCATCGTGCCCCCGATCTCCCCGATAAGCACCACGGCCTCAGTGTCCCTGTCTGCCTCAAACAATTGCAGTATATCCACGAAGGTGCTGCCCGGCAGGGCATCGCCGCCTATGCCGACACAGGTCGACTGCCCGATGCGCAGAGCGGTGAGCTGAGACACGACGTCATAAGTCAGAGTGCCGCTGCGAGACACCACCCCCACGTTGCCACGCAGATGGATTTCGCCCACCATAATGCCTGCCTTACATCTGCCGGGCGAGATCACCCCGGGGCAGTTAGGGCCGATCAGCCGAGTTGGCTTGCCTCTTAGATAGTGGTGCACCTTTACCATGTCCAGCACCGGTATGCCCTCCGTTATGCACACGATCACAGGCAGACCCGCTTCGATAGCCTCCAGAATGCCGTCGGCGGCAAAGGCAGGAGGAACGAACATGAGGCTGGCATTAGCGCCGCTCTCAGCCACGGCTCTCCGCACAGTGTTGAACACGGGAACACCCAGGTGCTGACTTCCCCCCTTGCCCGGCGTAACACCTGCCGCTATACTCGTCCCATACTCCTGACAGCGCTGAGCGTGAAAACTGCCCTCGCCGCCGGTAATACCCTGAACCAGAAGCCTGGTACTCTCATCAACCAGAATGCTCATCTGATTACTCCTTTTGCTGCCTCGACCGCTTTGCGGGCTCCATCAAGGAAGTCCTTGGCATGGATGATGCTTACACCGGACTCAACCAGGATGCGCTGCCCCTCCTCGACATTTGTGCCAGCCAGTCTAACCACCACCGGGAAAGAGAAGCTCATCTGCTGGTACGCCTCAACTATCCCCCTGGCGATGACGTCTACCCTGGCCATACCTCCGAATATGTTCACCAGAACGGCCTTGATGTTGGGATCAGCGCTGAACATCTTGAACGAGTTCACCACTCTCTCCGTATTGTTCAGTGTCCCGATATCCAGGAAATTCGCTGCTCTACCGCCGCAATGCTCAATAAGGTCGTTAACCGCCATGGCCAACCCGGCCCCGTTTACCATGCAGCCGATATCGCCGTCCAGCTTGACATAATTGTTGATTCCCCAGTCCCTGGCCTGTACCTCAAGAGGCTCTTCCTGTTCTCTGTCCCAAAGCTCCTGAATGTCCTTCTGTCGGTACAGGGCATTGTCGTCCAGGTTCACTTTGGCGTCCAGGGCTATCAGCTTGCCATCGGTGGTGACTACCAGAGGGTTGATCTCGACCAGAGAGCAGTCCTTCTCTGTGAACAGTCTGTAAAGGTTCGCCATCAACCGTGCCGCCTCACCCACTTGCCCTCCAGACAGGTCTATCCCGTATGCCAGGCTACGGCCCTGGAATGGCTGGAACCCAATGGCAGGGTCGATACTGCTCCTGATTATCTTCTCGGGAGCTGATCGGGCTACCTCCTCAATGTCCATACCTCCCGCCTGGCTGGCCATCATCACCGGTGAGCGAGTTGCTCCGTCAACCAGAATGCCAAGATACAGCTCGTGTGCCACATTGCTGGCCTCCTCCACCAGAACCTTGCTCACCGGCACTCCTTCAACCCCGGTCTGCGGGGTAACCAGTCTGCTTCCCAGCAGTTGGCTGGCTGCTCTCTCTGCCTCATCTGGGCAACTGACCAGTCTTATCCCACCACCCTTACCCCTTCCACCGGCGTACACCTGAGCCTTGACTACCACCCTGCCGCCCATCTCGGCAGCCACATCTCTGGCTTCGCCGGTGCTGAACGCTACCCTTCCTCGAGGGACAGGAATTCCGTACCGGCTGAGCAGAGCCTTAGCCTGATACTCGTGAATCTTCACAGAGCCTCCTTTCTTCTCATCCTCACCCCGCATACCGCGGCAAAGCCAATTGACGGCGGATGACCGGGTAAGAGCGGACCGCGCGATCCATCAACCGGCGGAGGGGGTGGGATTCGAACCCACGCTCCGATAAATCGGAGAGCGGTTTTCAAGACCGCCACCATAAGCCTCTCGGTCACCCCTCCAGACTCAGATTCTACTTCAAGACCGCCTCTTCAGGCAATCTTACCCACTGAACGCCGGCATCAATGCCGGGGAATGGCCTGGGAGCCTGTCCGAGTAACAGTCTCCTTGAGCGCAAATGCCCCCAAAACCCGGGGCTCTCTAGCTTTGACTCGCTGATTACGCGGACACACTCCTGGGGCAACTCAAACATCATTGCGCTGATTTATGCAAGTAAGTACTAGTACAGACCAGGCATTATGTATCGGGAATACCCCACAGCTTCGCCTCGCGTTCAGCAACTACACCCTGTTTTGCCGGTATTCTTAGCAGCAGCTTCTGCTTGAAGCCCAAGGACACCGCGCCCGTCTAAACTTCGTGACGACTCGTGTCGGGAATTCTGCGGACAAACCACCTGGTCTACAGTGGGGCTAATCAGTATGGTGTCCCCGGAGTTGTTCTCCTCTCCAACGAGAACTGGTGACAGATTCAAGAGACGTGACAGAGCCGGTCTACTGAGCGAGTGAGCAATCGGCTCGTTGCCGAACGACTGGCGTTGTGCTACAATGAGATAAGTGGGA
>JACUUR010000054.1 GCA_014859205.1 Dehalococcoidia bacterium
GACATCAACCCGAGCTACGAATGGTCGGAAGAGGCCAAAGAGCTGAACGTGTCACATCGTGAATTGGAGGTTCTCGGCCTGGTAGTCGAGGGATACAAGAACAGGGAAATCGCTCAGATACTTAAGATACAGCATCAGTCAGTCAAGAATCACCTGCAACACCTGTTCAAGAAGCTCGGCGTTAAGAACAGCACTCAGGCGTACATCATCGCACTGCATCACAAGATGATACGGATGAGAGGTATGATACCTGGATGTGAGAAGGCTTCGATGACAGAGCTGACAGCCGAGGATATGATCGGGTTCTTCAGGGATGTTATCAGCGGCAAGGTCAAGGTAGAAGGCACTAACGAGAAGAGAAACCGACGTGTCGAGGTGTGGCTAAAGGAACACGGCATCGAACCATATAGCTGGGAGAGCAGATGACGGACGAGAGACTAGGACTTGTGAATGAAGGAGGCTCGAAGAGCCGACGTAATGAACAAGTAGCGCGAAGCCTTGGTGGCGAGGGGGGGAGCGCCGCGGCTCGCACTGCCGCTCCCTCCACCGCTGCCCGACTATCTCTCTTACGAGACCGAGGAGTTGAACCTGACCAGCGCATCCCAGTCGATCTCGCCGTTGACCACGAACCGTTCACTAAACTCCAGGGTGAACCGGTTCACTATCTGGGCGTACTCCTCCTTGAACTCATCGTTCTTCTCTCGTGCTGAGTATCCTAGTGGTTTGACTATTCTCAGATAGAGGTCAGGCTTACCGGATATGAACTCCCAGAATCGCTGCCCGCAGTATTTGAAGTAGTCACCCCTGTCCGGTTTGGCGTTGCGGCCGTAACAGCAGCCGTTGACCGCCACTACATGCAGGTTAGAATCGGCGGTGCGAATAATCTGCTTGGCCTTGCGGAAATCCTCCTGCATCTTCCTGATCTGGCTGCTGTTTCCCCAGTTCGGGCCCGATTTGATGGCGACGATGTAGCGAACGCCGTCCTTGTTGAACTCCAGGTCTATACCCTGAGCTGCCGACTTCCATCCGTTGTGCGCCTCTTGATTTACAAAGATGGCCAGACCTTCGAGGAAGTTGCCAAAGATTGCCTCTTCCTGAGAAGACAGATGCGCGTCGAGGAGGATTCTCACCAGGTCCTGAGCGAGAAGGATGTTCCGGGCTTTGAAGAGGTAGGGATTCTTCTTCAGGAGAATGCTGTTCAGTTTGAGCTTCCTCAGGCTCTCCAGCCGGCCACTATGGAAGCTGCCGATGTGGCGCTCAACATATCGGCGGACTGCCTGTGTCTTGATTACGGCCATAGGCTCATCTGCGCTGTGTTCCCGTCGTTCTCTGCCCTCCACTTCTCAATCGATGCCTGCGCCAGCTCGTAGTAGCTTTCCATCGCTTCTATTCCTATGTAGCGCCTGTTCTGGGCCAGGCAGGCAATGGCGGTTGTTCCCGACCCGATGAAGGGGTCGAGCACTATGTCTCCTGCCTGGGTGAAGAGCTTGATGAACCAGGTGGGTAGCGAGAGAGGGAATGAGGCGCTGTGACCACGATTGGCGCATTCGGTGGCCAGGTGCAGCACATTCGTGGGGTAGACGAACTGCCTGTCCAGCCAGTTCGAGATGTTCTTGCCGAATCCGCTTCCGACCCTAGACTCGTCCCTGGTACGGTCTGTCTCACTCAGCTTGGCTAACCTCTTCTGGCTCCAATCGCCTATGGGAACCATGACGGCCTCCTGGTACATCTTGAACCTCTTCTGCTTGTTGAACTGGAGACATCTCTCCCAGGCATCCCTGAAACGATTCGGCCACTTGCCTGGGTAGCAGTTCTTCTTGTGCCAGATGTACTCCTCCGTCCAGAGCCAGCCCTGCTTCCTCATCTTAAGGATCAGCTCGATGACGTAGGTCTGTCGCTCGCCGCCCTCGGTTCTCTCCTTTATGTTCAGGATGAAGGTGCCATCATCGCTCAGCACACGCTTCACCTCCCAGGCGATGGGCAAGAACCAGGCAACGTACTCCTTGATAGGGATTCCCTCGTACGTGCTCTTCCGGTTGTCGGCATAGGGGGGCGAGGTGAAAACCAGGTTGATACAGGAATCGGGAAGAGACTTGAGGACGGTTAGCGAATCCCCCCGGATTATCCTGTCCACCTGCAACTGCTGGCTGATCTCAGTAGCCATCGTCGGGGCTCCCCGGCCCTGGTTGTCGAATTATATCACATCGCAGATGTGCGCCGGACTGGCTGTGCCTGGCTGCCGGGGTGGCGGGCAGAAGACCGGGCAGGTTTGTCGCTGTACATGGGCAGTGGCGAGCCTGGATGCTCTATGGCACGCTTCATGGGTCGGGTCCGGGTCACCAGGCCAGTGGTGATCACCGAGCAGGTAGCAGTTGGTCGGTGGGACTTTCACCGCTTTCGAGGATCGGATATAGCCCCACTGGGTTCGAACCAGCGACACCCTGATCAAGAAACACTGCGGGCCGCGGACTCCCGGGGCCTAGACATCAAGGTTTCTCACGCTCAGAGCGTGGGCCTGGATGAATCTCTTGCGAGGCAGAACTTCGTCGCCCATGAGCATGTGAAAGGCCTGGTCGGCGGCGATGGCATCCTCTACCTGCACCTGAAGCAGGGTCCTGCTGGCAGGATTCATGGTTGTCTCCCAGAGCTGTTCGGGGCTCATCTCGCCCAGTCCTTTGTATCTCTGGATCTCCACCTTGTCCTCTCTCAGCCCCTTGAGCCTCTCTTCCTTCTCCTGGTCGGAGTACAGCCAGAACTCCTGTTTCCCGGACTTGAGGCGATAGAGGGGCGGTTGAGCAATGTAGAGATAGCCCTGGTTAATCAGGTCTGTCATATGGCGGTAGAAGAAGGTAAGGAGCAACGTGCGAATATGCGAGCCGTCAACATCGGCGTCGGTCATGATAATCACCTTGTGATAGCGAAGCTTGGAGCTATCGAACTGCTCGTCGGTGTTTGCCCTCAACGCTGTGACAATCGCTCTCAGTTCTTCATGCGCCATGATCTTATCTTTGGCCGCCTTCTCCACGTTAAGTATCTTGCCCTTGAGGGGGAGGACAGCCTGAAAGCCGCGGTCGCGCCCCTGTTTGGCTGAGCCGCCGGCTGAGGGGCCCTCAACCAGGTAAAGCTCGCATTTTGCCGGCTCTTTGTCCGAACACTCGGCCAGTTTGCCGGGCAGTGTGGATGCCTCGAAGCCGGTCTTTCTGAGCACGAGGTCGCGGGCCTTGCGGGCGGCCTCTCTGGCCCTGGCGGCAGTGAGGCACTTCTCTATGATGGCCTTGCCCTCGTTGGGGTGCTGCTCGAGGTAGAGGGCCAGGCTACTGGCTACGGCCGATTCGACCTGGCTCTTGACCTCGGGATTGCCCAACCTGGCCTTGGTCTGTCCCTCAAACTGGGGCTGGGGCAGTTTGACGCTGATGATGGACACCGCGCCTTCGCGCACGTCTTCACCGGTCAAATTGGGGTCGGTATCCTTTATGGCCTTGATGTTGCGGGCATAGTCGTTGAACACGCGCGTCAATGCCGAGCGGAAGCCGGTTAGGTGGCTGCCGCCGTCTCTGGTATTGACGCAATTGGCAAAGGAGTTGCTCGATTCTGTGAAGCTATCGTTGTACTGCAGCGCTGCTTCGATTATGGTGCTGTTCACCATGGTGGAGATATAAATAGGGTAGGCATGAACGACAGCTCTGTTTCTGTTCAGGCGACGGATAAAGCTGGCTATGCCGCCATCGAAGTAGAACGCTTTCTCTTGATCCGCCCTCCTGTCCTTGATGGCTATCTCCACCCCTTTGTTCAGGTAAGCTAGCTCCCGCAACCGCTGACAGGCCATGTCAAAATCGTACTCAATATCCTCAAAGATCTCCTCATCGGCCAGGAAGGTGATCGATGTGCCTGTCTCCTGGGACTCGCCGGTAATCTCCACATCGCCCTTGGGCAGGCCCCGCACATATTCCTGGCGATAGATGTTCCCCTGGCGCTTAACCTCCACATGCACCCAAGAGGACAGGGCGTTTACCACCGAAGCGCCCACGCCGTGCAGGCCGCTGGACATCCCGTAGACGTAATTGCTGAACTTGGCGCCGGCATGCAAGCGGGTCATCACTGCCTGCAGAGCCGTGATATTCTCTCCCGGGATGATCTCTGTGGGGATCCCGCGCCCGTTATCAGTTACGGTAACGCTATTGTCCTCATGGATGGTTATATCGATGCGGTCACAGCAGCCGGCCATGGCTTCGTCTATGCTGTTGTACACTATCTCGTAGAGGATCTGGTGCAGTCCGTGTCGATCAGTGCCGCCGATATACATGCCCGGGCGCAGCCGCACGGCCTTGATCTCATCCAGGATCTGTATATCCTTGGCGGTATACTCGTGGTTTACGTTGTTGTTCATGTCATGCTATGGCATAGGTGGGAGGAAAGAGTGATGGTGGGATGGATGAAGGGCATTTACTTGTCGTTGATGGTGCGGGCACTGGGGATATTATAGCACATTCGACAGTAGCGATGCCAGTTTCGGCGCCGATGTCAGCAGGACTTGAGCATCGTCGCCACGTCAGCCAGGGGAACGGTCTCTTGTTCTCGGCTCCTCAAGTCTCGCAGTACTACGTTCCGAGTTCTGACCTCTTGCTGGCCCAGGATGAGGGCGTAGGCGCTGCCTGAAGCATCGGCCTGCCTCATTTGCCCTTTGAGGCTCTTGTCGCCGGAGGCCATGATAGCGGCAATCTCAGCTTTGCGCAGTTGAGAGGCAATCTTCATGGCCTCGACCTTGGCTTCCGGCCCAAGGTAAGCCACAAAGGCGACAGGTCTGGGCAATTCGGGTATATCTGAGTTCTGCCGCTTCAGATTCAGTATTATCCTCTCCAGCCCGGCTGCAAAGCCAACCGCCGGAGTCGGGCTGCCCCCCAGAGTCTCGATGAGGTCATCATAGCGCCCTCCTCCGCCCAGCGTGCTTTGCCCGCCCCGTTCCTGGGGTTCCACCTCGAATACCGTCCGCGTGTAGTAGTCCAGACCGCGGACCAGCCTGTGATTGAGCTGAAAACTGATGCCCACAGCCTCCAGGAATCCCTGAACCCCCTGGAAGTGGAGCTGGCAGTCGGGGCACAGGTAATCTGAGCTCTTGGGCGCGGTGGCCGCCATCTTCCGGCAAGAGGCGTTCTTGCAGTCCAGCAGCCGCAGAGGGTTCCTGGTCAACCTGGCCTTGCAGTCAGGGCACAGGCTATCCGCGCGCTCTGCATAGTGCCGGGCCAGTACTTCCAGGTACCCGGGGCGGCAAAGCTTACAGCCGATGCTATTCAACTGAATGGAAACCCCTGACAAGCCCAGGGAGAGGAAGAAACGGCAGGCCATTTCTATCACTTCGGCATCCAGGACAGGATCGGCCTCGCCCAGGGCCTCAAACCCGAACTGGTGATGCTGTCGGTACCTTCCGGCCTGGGGCCGCTCATATCTGAAGGCAGGGCCGATATAGTAAAGCTTCACCGGCTGCGTCAGGTTGAACAGACCATGCTCCAGGTAAGCACGGCAGACCGGCGCTGTTCCCTCTGCCCGCAAGGCCAATTCGTGTCCGCTCTTGTCCTGGAAGATGTACATCTCCTTCTCGACGATATCCGTCCCCCGTCCCACAGTCCGGGTGAAGAGTTGGGCATCCTCGAATATGGGCATGCTCAGCGGCTGGTATCCATAGAGCCGGCATAGCGAGGCAGCCTTTTCCTCTACGTGTTTCCAGTACGGCTGCTCCTGAGGCAGAATGTCGAATGTCCCTCGAGGTGCCTTGAACAAATCAGTCCCCCTACTGATCTTCTAGTTTACCATACTTGTCACGGCGATTTGCGCCTCCCCAGCCGTTGCAGTATCATGAATAGGATGGAAGTCAGTGCGCTGGTAGAAAAGGGCAGCACTTACCTGCCTGAGGATAAGGTCGCGCTGGTTACGGCGGCCTACGGGTTCGCCTCCAAGGCCCATGAGGGGCAACTACGTAAGACAGGAGAGCCCTTCCTGGAGCATCCCCTGAACACCGCTCTGATACTGGCTGACTTTCACCTTGATGCCGAGACCCTGGCGGCCGCCTTGCTGCACGACGTCCTCGAGGATTGTGGCGTATCCCTGGACGAGGTCGAGGGCAGCTTCGGTCCGGAGGTGGCCAGATTGGTCGATGGGGTTACCAAGCTGAACAGGCTGACAAGCCGGAGCCGGACGCGAGAGGCTAAGACCAAAGCCCAGGCGGAGAATCTGCGGAAAATGCTCCTGGCCACTGCTGAAGACCTGCGGGTGGTTCTCATAAAACTGGCAGACAGGCTGCATAATATGCGTACCCTCGGTGCCTTGCCGGCGGAGAGGCGACGGGCCATCGCTCAGGAGACGCTGGAGATATATGCGCCGCTGGCACACCGTCTGGGGGTGAGGCAGGCGAAATGGCAACTGGAGGACCTGGCTTTTCGCTATCTCGAGCCGCGTGCGTATCATCGGATTGCCCGCTTAGTGGCGGGGAAGCGAGCCGAAAGGGAAGGTTATATAGGCGAGGTCAGTGAGATATTGCGCCAGGAACTGGAGAAGGTGGATATACAGGCCAGAGTTTCCGGTCGGCCCAAGCACATATACAGCATATATCAGAAGATGGGCAAGTATGATGCGCAGGGCAAGGATTTCGGCGATATCCACGACCTTTTCGCTTTGCGGGTGCTGGTGAACTCGGTCTCGGATTGTTACAAGGCACTGGGGATCATCCACAATCTCTGGCGTCCCATGCCTGAAGAGTTCGACGACTTCATTGCCAACCCGAAGGACAATGGCTATCAGGCTCTGCACACCACGGTGATGTGTCAGGGCACAACGCCGCTGGAAATACAGGTCCGGACGCATGATATGCATCGTGTCAACGAATACGGGGTAGCCTCACACTGGCTCTATAAAGAAGGGAAGGTAGGGGAGCAGTTTCACGATGAAATCGCCTGGTTACGGCAGCTTGGCGGCTGGCGGGAAGAGCTCAACAGCGAGGAATTCCTGGAATCGGTCAAGACCGACGTTCTCGTCGATCGAGTGTTCGTCTACACTCCCAAGGGGGAGGTAAAGGAGCTGCCCAGGGGTGCAACCCCTCTGGATTTCGCCTTCCGAATTCATACCGACCTGGGATACAGATGTATCGGGGCGAAGGTGAACGGCAAGCTGGAGCCGCTGAACTACACCCTCAGAAACGGCGATATGGTGGAGATCATGGCCAGCAAGGCGGACAAAGGACCCAGTCTGGACTGGCTCAATCCTGAGCTGGGCTATGTCAAGACGTCTCATGCACGCAACAAGGTTCGGCAATGGTTTAAGAGACAGGAGCGCAGCCAGAGCATTGAACAGGGCAAGCAGATCTGGGATAGGGAGATCAAGAGGCTGGGCATCGGATTGCCCAACGTTGACAAGGTCGCGCGCCTGCTGGACTTTGACGACGCGGATGACCTTCTTGCTGCGCTGGGCAGCGGCAGCATCAACTCCGCTCAAGTATCGCTCAAACTGAGCGGAGACCTGGAACCTATGGGAGAAAAGGTTGAAGTGCTGCCTCCGCGCAAGGTCAGCCCTGTCAGCATCAAGGTGCTGGGGGTGGGAGACCTGCTGACTCGTCTGGCCAATTGTTGTCATCCCCTGCCCGGGGACAGGATTATCGGGTACATCACGCAGGGGCGCGGCATAACTGTGCACCGGAAGGATTGCCCCAATATTATCCATGAAGAGGAGAAGGAGAGGCTCATCAAGGTGGAGTGGGGCAATGTGTCCCAGGTTTACCCCGTGGTTGTTCAAGTTGATGCCTGGGATAGAGTTGGCCTTATTCGGGATATTAGTGCTATTATAGCCGAAGAAGAGGTGAACCTTAGCGACGTTAGCTCAAGCAACCACCGTGATGACAGCGTCACACTGCGTCTTGTCCTGGAGGTGAAGAGCGCTGTTCAGCTAAGCAAGATCATCTCCAGAATCTACTCTGTATGGAACGTAGTAAGCGTAATGAGAAAGGAGGCATGAATGCCAGTTAGCGGACGCGACAACAAGGCAGCCAGGGCGACGGAGAGAAAGCGGTTACGGAATCGCCTGGTGCGCCGTAGCGTTAGGACACGTGTAGCTAAAGCGAAAAGCCTGACTGAAGCCGGCAAGGAATCGGCACAGCAGCAGACGCTGGTGGCTGTAAGCAGCATAGATAGGGCTGTAAGCAAGGGGATCATTCACAAAAACAAAGGCGCCAGGCTTAAGTCTCGCCTGGCCGCGAAGCTAAACAAGAAGTAGTCCGGTGACCGATGACCACGAAGTCGCTTTCGTCGAAACAGGAGCTTATCATCAACTTTGTCGCTCAGTTCTTGCGCGACAAAGGGTATCCGCCCACGATCAGGGATATTGCCACTGGATGCCGGCTAAGCTCTACGTCGGTGGTGGCTTACAACCTGAAGAAATTGCAGCAGGCAGGGTATATTCGTCGCCACAGCGACATATCCCGGGGCATCGAGTTTCTGGGACCGTCCTCGAAGAGCGGGAAGCTCGTTCACATTCCTATGGTTGGGGTGATAGCGGCCGGTCAACCTATTCCCGTGCCCGAGACAGGCAAGGGGATTCCCGATGAAGGAGTGGACGTGAGCGAGGAGCTAGTCCGCGGCAGGCAAGCCGTCTACGCACTTCGCGTAAGAGGGGACTCCATGCAGGATGCTTTGATAGGGGATGGCGACATAGTGCTGATGGACAGGGCCGGCAGGGCTGAAAATGGCGATATGGTGGCCGCCTGGCTGAAGGCAGAGCAAGAGGTTACGCTGAAGAGGTTCTTCGCCGAGCCCGAACGTGTCCGTCTGCAACCAGCCAACAGCCTGATGGAACCCATCTATACTTCTCCCGATAATGTGGAGGTGCAGGGCAGGGTGGTGGCCGTGATACGGCGTATATCATAGGCGTGAAAGATGCTGTCTCAATTCCAGTCGGTAGGGCAGGGCCTCTTCTCTCAAGGGCTGGTTTCCGCCCAGGGCGGTAACCTCAGCGTCAAGCTGGGAGAGCACCTGGTTATCACCCATCGAGGTAGTGCGCTGGGCTCCATTCAGGAAGGCGACCTGATCGAGACGGGGATAAACAAGAACAATCGGGCCACGCCCCTGGCTTCTCAGGAACTGGGGGTCCATCGCTGTATCTACAAGACGACTTCGGCACTGGCGGTGGTTCATGCTCATCCGCCCTACGCGGTGGCCCTGTCCTTCACGGAAGACGAGATTGTGCCCCGTGACATAGAAGGGCGGGCATTGTTGGCCAGGGTGCCGGTCTTGAGTGCAGAGATGGTGGATAAGCTCGAGGGGCTGGCCGACGAGATAGCAAGGCTGGCGGTACAGCACAGGGTTATCCTGGTGCGGGGGCACGGGAGTTTTGCTGTCAGCCAGTTGTTGGAGGAGGCGTACTACTACACTGTGGTCCTGGAGCAGAGTTGCCGCCTCCTCTATCTGCTGAAGGCGCTCCAGGTGAATCCCGGCGCAAATCCCTTTAAGTGACGCGCTTCTGCCCCGATTGCATCGGGGTTGCAGGGGAAACCAGGTAATACCAATCGGAATATTCAGGATTTCTTCCCAGCATTACTTCGGCGTAAAGCTTCTGTAATCTGGCGGTCGTCTCGCCGATCTGCCCGTTTCCCACGGGGCGACGGTCGATCTCCAGTATGGGGGCTACGTTGGCCGCAGTGCCCGTGAAGAAGCATTCTTCAGCCACATAGAGCTCGCTTCGGTCCACCTGCCTCTCAATGGTATCCAGCCCCAATTCATTCTTGGCCAGCTTGATCACCGAGTCCCTGGTGATGCCCATGAGGATGCTTTCCGACGACGGTGGAGTTACCAGTTTCCCCTGCAGGGCCAGAAAGATGTTCTCGGCGCTGCCCTCGCAGACATGTCCGTCATTGGTCAGCACGATCGCCTCATCAAAGCCATTCTCCTGGGCCTCGGTCTTAGCCAGAGCGCTGCCTACGTAGATGCCGCAGATCTTGCCGCGGGGCGGGACCACGGTGTCGTCGACCCGACGCCACGATGAAGTGCAGCAGCGTACACCCTTCTCCACGTCAAGGTAGGGAGGAAACGTGGTCACCGCAATAAGGAAATCATCTTCCACGTCATGGAGGCGGATGGCGAGGACGTCGGAGCTCTTGTAGGCTAACGGCCTGATATACACGCTTTCGCGGTAGCCGCTCTTCTCCAGGAGTTCTCCGGTCAGCCGGCAGAGATCGTCAAGAGAGTAGGGGAGGTTCATTTTCAGGATGCGGCAGCCCTCGAGCATACGCTTGTAGTGGTCCTGGACTCTGAAAAGGCAGAAGCTTTCCCGCTCGCTGTCCCAGTGTCCGCGGATGCCCTCAAAGCAGCCTGTGCCGTAGTGCAGGGCATGGGTCATGATCCCGATTTTGGCCTCAGATAGTGGCATGAACTGCCCGTGAAAGAAGGCGTATTCTGGCATGTTATCCTCCCTTTCTACTTGTCGACAAACGTAATCAATTATACTCGGTGCTCCGAATGTTAGGCAAGCCTCGCTGAGTGGCCCGGTCTCTTCAGCGCCTGCCGCCGCGATGCCTTCGTCAGCCGGTAGCTGGCACGTGTCAAATCATTTAACTACCTAACCCAACAGGGGATCGTTGAATCATGTGATTTCTAACTATATGAGGTACCAGCTTTTTGTAAGGGTCAGCCTGCTGGTTTTTCCTCTTTTCCTCATAAACCCGATACAGCTTTTCCAACTTGGCATCTATTTACCTGTTTAGCTCAGCGGGATTCAGACTGGGATATATTCCCTGCAGTTCTGCTCTGGCCTCCTCTGAGAGCTGCCCTGATTCCATGAGCCTCTGATATGGTGTCCTGGGAACATCGTATTTCCTCCTAACTCTGCCACCTATTCTCTCTTTGCTCTGTAACTTCATCACCGGCTGGAAAAAGTTCTTGTACAGCCTCAATTCATTCCGATACCCTTTTCGGTAACAGTTATTATGAGGCAATTCGACACCCCCCCCACAGTGTGTTATTATAGTACCGTCTGACATCCTGCGGGATGCAAGTCAAGTGTTTGAAGCTGGAGGAGGTGGCCTGCCGAACGTTGTGACTTGATGATGGGCCGAGTTCTTCAACAGCCGAAGGTAATCATACGTCGATTTACACTCCATAACGGAGGAGCGAAAAATGAAGAGAATCATAGCATCTCTACTACTGGCTCTGGTGGTGATCATCTCAGGGTGTGAAGGGAGTACGGGGGGTTACGAATTTCGAACGCTGGACTACGGTGGCGATTTTGGCGCCGGCTCGCTCATTATACCGATGGATGTCCAGTACCAGAATATGGGCATGTGGAAAGCCTATGGCTTGGTCTACAACTTGCTCAGCAATGGAGTGCCGGTTTCCTGGGCGATCAAGCCGGACAAGGCTTTCAGCGGGACGGACTTCATGGCAACTGCTGTAGACCTGCGAACGTCAGGCAATATTGGGTCTTATGCTTACTCAGGTGGTCCTTTTATCATTGATAGCGTCTATGCCGCCCAGGCCACTCCACTAATAAATGACTGGTGGTCGAAACATGGCAACCAGCCTAACGTGCATGAAGCGACCGCTCCCTTCACTGCTAACGTTGACATTGTGCTCAGGAGTCCTCCCCGTATCGCCAACGAGGAAACCAACGCAAAAATATCGATTGCATACTACAATGCCGCAGGCATTCCGGACGTGAACGGTAATACGTGGAGTACCGCTTCCCCCAACATCTTGAGCCAGGCTGCAATAGCCAGTGGAGCGCTATTCACCAGGGGTGCCTGCTCCACCCGCAATTTCGATGTCTTTGTCACCCCGCATAACGGCGGTTACTCATATTCGCTCACCGATCCCGCTAATCTGGGCACCAGAACATATGCTGAACTGGATTACTTCGTCCAGCAGGGCGGCGGGTGGGTAGCGCTTTGTCATTCAATCCTGAGCAATGAGAACGCCATTGCTAACCTCT
>JACUUR010000003.1 GCA_014859205.1 Dehalococcoidia bacterium
AACCCCCGACCTCTGCGATGCGAACGCAGCGCTCTCCCAGCTGAGCTATATCCCCGTACACAATTCTAGCAATGCCGCAAGCTGCGGGTCAAGTTGACCGCGCCTTGCCCCTGCACTGCATCACTGCTATACTGAACGTCAGCTATGACCTATGAGACCATCATCGGCCTGGAGGTCCATGCCCAGCTACTGACCAAGAGCAAGATGTTCTGCGCCTGCAGCGCCGACTATGCCAGTGCCCCTCCCAACACCTTTGTCTGCCCCATCTGTCTGGGGATGCCCGGCACCCTCCCCACAATCAACGAGAGGGCAGTTGAGTACACCGTGATGACTGCACTGGCGCTGAACTGCAGCATCCCTGAGACGACCCGGTTTGACAGGAAGAACTATTTCTACCCCGACCTGATGAAAGGGTACCAGATTTCCCAGCGGGACCTCCCGATCGGCAGGCAGGGCTGGCTGGCCATCGAGAGCGGTGGAGGCAGGAAGAGGATCAACATCAGCGATGTTCATCTGGAGGAAGATGTTGCCAAGCTGCTGCACCGGGCGAACTGCAGTCTGATAGACGTCAACCGCTCCGGGGTGCCGTTGATGGAGATCGTCAGTGAGCCCGATCTGAGGTCGCCCGACGAGGCCCGGGACTACCTCATCGAGCTGCGCCACATCCTGCGTTACCTGGGCGTGTCCACGGGCAATATGGAGGAGGGGAGTTTCAGGTGTGATGCCAACATAAGCATGCGGCCGACGAATGGCGGCAAGCCGCTGCCCAAGGCCGAAGTAAAGAACATGAACAGCTTCAGGTCGGTGTTTGAGGCGCTGGAGTATGAATCGCGCCGGCAAAGGGAGGTGCTTCGGGCAGGTGGAGAGCTGGTGCAGGAAACCAGGGGCTGGATCGAGGAGAAAGGCACAACGGTGACCCAGAGGGTTAAGGAGGGTGCCGATGACTATCGGTATTTCCCGGAACCGGACCTGCCGCCTCTGGCGCTGGACCCGGCCTGGATAGCAGAGATAAGGTCGAGACTTCCTGAATTGCCCGCAGCCAGGAAAGACCGGTTCGTATCGCAGTACGGCCTCTCTCTGTATGATGCCGGGATATTGACCGACTCCAGGGCCATGGCCGACTACTTCGAGAATTGCCTCAAGGTTATGGACCCTGGCAGGGCGAAGACCGTAAGCAACTGGCTGCTGGGTGAGTTCAGTCGCCTGTTGAACGCTACCAATACCGGGGTGGAAAATGCTAGAATAAGCACGCAGCATCTGGCCGAGATGCTGGACCTGATAGATAGCGGCGCGATAAGCGGGCCCACTGCCAAGGCGGTGTTCGAGGAGATGTTCCGCACTGGCAAGAGGGCCGGCCAGATCACCAGCGAGAAGGGGCTAGCCCAGATCAGCGATGCGGGGGAGATGCGGGAGGTAATAAGGCAGGTGCTAGCCGACAATCAGGGCGCTGTGGCGGACTATGCAGCAGGGAAGGAGCAGGCCCTGACGTTCATGATAGGACAGGTGATGAGGGCAACCAGAGGCAGGGCCAATCCGGGCCTGGCGAGGGAGCTTATCATACAGGAGTTAGGAGGTAAATGAATTGCCTACGAGTTTTTTCGTCGCCCAGATACTGATAGCACTGGCACTGATTGCCACCATATTGTGGCAGCTACGTGGTGGCGGCATAGGCGGTATCTTCGGGCAGGCCGACTCAGTGTATCGAACCCGGAGGGGCATTGAGAGCACCCTCTTCAAGCTGACCATAATCCTGGCTGCAGTGCTGGTTGTGTTCGCGATTCTGGCTGCTGCTCAATTCTAGTATCAATAGATGGGTCCTCCGATAACCCTGACCACCGATTTTGGCTATGACGATGCCTACGTTGGCGCGATGAAGGGCGCTATCCTGAGTGTCAACCCCGAAGCCAGCATCATAGACATCAGCCACTCCATCGAGCCGCAGAATGTACTCCAGGCCGGGTTCATACTGAGCGCTGCCTATCGCTCCTTCCCCAGGCAGACCATCCATGTGGCTGTGGTAGACCCCGGGGTGGGCAGCGAGCGCCGGGGAGTCATACTCAAGACGTCCAACGCACTCTTCGTGGCCCCTGACAACGGCATCCTGAGCTACATTGTCGATGACCTGTCTCCACTTGAGGGTCGTCCGCGCATGCGGGGGGCGGGTGAACTCAAGGAGATAGTGTTCAAGACAGGCGTGGAGGTGGTGTCCATCACCGACCCTCGCTTCTGGCGACATCCGGTGAGCCCGACGTTTCACGGCAGAGACGTTTTTGGTCCGGTGGCAGCCGGCCTTTCACTGGGCATCTCCCTGTATGAATTCGGGGAGAAGGTCAACTCTTTGCACGTACTCCCGCTGCCGAAGCCGTCCCTTGATGCCGAGGGTGTTCTGGTGGGGCAGGTCCTGCACATCGACCGTTTCGGCAACCTGATTACCAATATCAGAAGCTGTGACCTGCCCGGAAAGGAAGTCGTGATCGAGATAGCCGGGTACTGTATTCAGGGTATCAGCACCTACTACGCCCAGAAGGAGGGGACAATGGCCATTGTAGGCAGCAGCGGCTATATCGAGGTCTCCCTGCGAGGGGGCAGCGCCTGCGACTTCCTGGGCGCCATAGCGGGCGACGAGGTGAAGGTGACGTCGGCCGCATAGTGGGCGAACGTCTACCATGTCCATCCGCATAGTCACTCTGAGCGAGAATACAGCCGGGAGGGTCAACCTGCTGGCCGAGTGGGGACTCTCGATTCTGGTCGAGGTGGACGGGTGCAGGATTCTATTCGACACCGGGCTGACCTGCTCAGCAGCATACAATGCCATCGCCCTGGGAGTAGACCTGTCGCAGCTCGACCGGATAGTCCTGAGCCATGGTCACCTGGACCATACCGGCGGGCTGCTGCGCATCCTCAATATGATCAAGGGCGAGGTAGAGGTGATCGCCCACCCGGATATCTGGGCACTGAAGTATTCAAAGCCCCCTCAGGGATCCGAGCACTATATAGGCACGCCTTTCCGCCGGGAAGCGGCCGAGACGCTCGGTGCCGATTTCAAGCTGACCAGCGAACCCGTGTGGCTCAGCCAGAACACCGTCACCAGCGGTGAGATAGCCATGACTACCGAATACGAGGACACCGGCTCGATGTTTTATGTCAAGGAGCAGGGTAAACTGAGGCCCGACCCACTGCTGGACGACCAGGCGCTGTTCGTTAAGTCCGACAAGGGCCTGATCATAATCCTGGGCTGTGCGCATCGGGGAGTGGTTAGCACCATAAGGCATGCCCAGAAGCTAACGGGGTTAGAGCAGATCTATGCAGTTGTAGGCGGCACTCATCTGATCGGGGCTTCACCAGAGCGACTGGATTCAACGATTGCCGCATTAAAGGGTGCCGGCGTGAGGATGCTGGGGGTATCTCACTGCACAGGCCTGCCCGCATCCGTCATCCTGGCCCGGGAGTTCGGTCAGGCTTTTTTCTTCAACAATGCCGGTACCCTGGTCAACCTCTAAGAGTTGCTCCGATGTCAGCGCCGGCAGGCCCTCCGATTGACAGCGACCGTTCATGTATCGGTCGTCTTCTGCCCCACACCAGGCTGGCTGGATTCGTCGGTCGCGGCCGATTATGATGAGCCCTGTGGTCACTCGAACAGCGCAAGACTCGCCTCGTTCGTGAACGTCAGTGCGAATATGCCGAACTATATACTTGCGGACTTGACAGAGATAAAGTGCAACGTTACCATATATGCGGATATTCGCATATAAGGATGCAGCGGTTCATCAGCCGACAATGAAAGATCTGGTGAAGGCCTTCAAGGCCCTGTCCGACGAGACCAGGATCAGAATCCTGAAGGTCTTGCTAGAGCGGGAGTGCTGCGTTTGTGAAATCATGCAGGCGCTTGACATCTCCCAGTCTCGTACGTCACGCAATCTAAGCGTACTTGAGAACGCCGGATTCGTGAGGTCCAGAAGGAATGGCCTGTGGAAGGTCTACTCGATCAATCAACAAGAGATGGGCAATCATGCCAACCGGCTGACTGAATGGCTGCGGGGCGCCGCCATTGACGAGCAGGTCGTACGGCAGGACAGAGAGAGGTTGAGTCATGCGGTGCGGGTGGGACCGAAAGCGGTGCCCGGGCGACGAAATCCCAAGCATTGATTGAGAGTTCAGAATGGGCATTGCGGTCGGAATTCTCAGGGGCGGGCTGGCCGAGTTGGCCGAGTACTTGCTGGCCCACTTCGTGACCTGTCTGATTCCAGCCTTCTTCATAGCCGGAGGCATTAGCACCTTTCTCTCGCAGGCAGCAATCCTGAAGTACTTCGGCCACGGGGCCAATAGATGGCTCTCATATGGCGTAGCCTCGGTGTCCGGTACTGTCCTCAGCGTGTGTTCCTGCACGGTGCTGCCGCTCTTTGCCGGCATATACCGTGTAGGCGCCGGGCTTGGTCCGGCAGTCGCCTTCCTCTATTCCGGACCGGCTATAAACGTGCTGGCGATAGTGTGGACCGCGAGGATTCTGGGCTTCGACCTGGGAGTTGCCCGGGCAGTCGGTGCGGTGGTCTTTGCTGTGGTGATCGGAATGGTCATGGCCAGGGTGTTCTGCAAAGAGGAGAGAGAACAGGCGAATGCAGACCTGGCCATCGCTGCAGCAACCGGCGGCATCAAGGGATGGCAGTCGGCGATTCTTCTGTTTAGTCTGATAGGGATCCTCGTCTCGCTGGCCTGGGGGATCAGGATAGTACCGGAGAAGAACATAGAGACGTGGGCGCTTATTACAGGAGTGGACGTTGCGGTGAACCCCGTCGCGTCCTCGTTCGCCGGGCTGTTCCTGGTGGCGCTTGCCGTTCTGCTTAAACACTGGCTCACACGTGAGGACATCATGGAGTGGCTCAGAGCAACCTGGTCCTTCTTCAAACTCGTCGTGCCCTGGCTGCTGGGAGGAATCTTTGTCGCGGGGATGATAGGGGTGGTGCTGCCCAGTGAATGGGTAGTGCGCATTGTGGGCGGAAACAGCCTGCCCTCGAATTTCATCGCTTCGTTTACCGGCATGCTGTTTTACTTCGCCACGTTGACTGAGGTTCCCATCCTCAGGACGTTCATGGATGCGGGGATGGGCAAGGGCCCCGCCCTGGCACTGCTGCTGGCAGGGCCGGCACTGAGCCTCCCCAGCATACTGGTGCTGCGGCGCGTCATGGGAACCAGAAAGACGGTTGTCTACGCAGGTCTGTCCGTGGTCATGGCCACGACTACCGGATTCATATTCGGGCTTTTGAGATAATCGAAGGAGGTGCAATGTGAAGATCGAGATTTGCGGACCGGGTTGTGCCAAGTGTCACGCCACCGTGGACAATGTGCGCAGGGTGGTTCAAGAACTGGGACTGGAGGACACGGTGGAACTGGAGGAAATCAAGGACATAGTGACCATCAGCAAGAAAGGAGTGTTTCTGACCCCTGCGGTTGTCATCGATGGTGTGAAGGTCTCCGAGGGCAGGATCGCCAGGGATGAGGAGATCAAGAAGTGGCTTGAGGAGAGAAGATAAGAATGGTAGAGACGAAACCATGTTGTAATGCTGCCGCGGCAAGGATGGTAGGCAGGCTGGTTCTGCCGGACGGGTCTGAGGTAGGCATCCGGAACCTGGAGGGCATCCTCAAGGAGGTCGCCGAACTGAAGTTGACCGACGACGGTTCCATCAGGCGGGAATTGCTGAAAAAGGTGAAGATCTATAACTATGTAGCACCCGGTGCAGAGACAGATTACTCCGATGCATTGTTCAGTGAATATGAGAAGCTAGCTGAGAGGGACAGGTGAGCTTATCCACACAGGAGCTTGAACACAGACTGAGGACAGCTGAGGACAGGTTCACCCTCTCGAAGCTGAGGGAGGAGATCGACGCTCTCATGCAGAGTCCTGAGTTCCAGCAGCTTTCCCAGAGAGACAAGAACCGCGTTGAGGACTTGCTGGTGGAACTGCTGGCCAAGGAGGAGCAGTACAAGGGGTGTGATCCCTTCAGGGCCATCCTGGGACAGTGAAGGCCGCAAGGCACTAAGCTTGCGGAAGGTGAAAGCCGGGAAACCAGAACATAAGGAGGCGCAACAATGGCAGAAGCGAAACACGCCGAAGAAGGGATGAGGACACACGAGAACGTGATATTCTCGTGCTACGGTGGCTTCTCGAACACAGGCATAACCAGCGCGCTGGCCTGCCTCGAGGCCGTAAAGGAATTGGGTCTGGAAAAGGCGGCAATAGGGTGTCTGGCGGCGCTACCCCTGGGGATCAAGCCTGTGATAGGTAAGGCGGCGGCGGCCCAGCGGATCGTCACAGTGGACGGCTGTCCCTCTGAGTGCGCCCGGAAAACGGTCGAGCAGGCCAACCTCTCGCTTACCACGAGCATCGTGCTGACAAGGGATATAGACATGAAGAAGAAGCCGCTGCATGAGGACATCGGCCAGGGTGTCAGGGGAGTTATGGAGTACATTTCGGACGACGAAGTGAAGAGGGCAAAAGAACTGATAATAAAGGCCATATCGGATGGTGCCAACTAGCGGTGATCGATGGGCGCTAGACTACAGTGTCGCCCATGAAAGGCGCGATGGTATCTGTTTCGCCCCCCGGAGTCAGTTCAGTGGTAAGGAAACGACTATGCTAAAGGTGAAACCGGCGGATGGCTATCCTCCCGAGGAGGGTCGCTATGTGAGGGGTAACGATTATTCCCCCGTAGCAGTCTGCGTAATCCTGGACACCTTTGACTTCAAGATACCGCCCGAACTGAACGGGCTTGTGATGGCAGGAGCGGACACCGGTGCCGCCCTCTCAGGCATGCTGCAGACAGAGAACATAGGCATGGAGAAGATGATCTGCAATATCGCGGCTAATCCGAATATTCGCTACATCGTGCTGTGTGGAAGGGAGTCAGCCGGGCATCTCCCGGGGCAATCGCTGATGGCGCTCAAGCTCAACGGTGTCGATCAGGGAAGGCGTATCATTGGCACCGAAGCTCCAACGCCACATCTCCACAATATTCCTGCGCAGTTGATAGACAGGTTCCGGAGTCAGATCATAGACATCGTCGACCTGCTATGTCAGCCTGGCGAAAGCGACACCGGACTCCCGGGACTAGATCCTAAGATGATAGAAAAGGCAGTCTGGAGCTGCTATCAGGAAGAGCCGGTACGATTTCTACAGTATAGCCTCTATGACTTGGGGGCATACCCGGAGCCGCCGATACTCCATAAGCTGGCATCAAAGCTGGACCAGCCCCAGCAGGACATTATGCAGCCGGGCAAATCGAATCTGAACATGGGGCTCATGCTCAATAAATTCCTGCCCAGGACGAACTGCAAAGAGTGTGGACGGCGAACCTGCCTGGCTTTTGCCATCGACCTGGGCAAGGGTAAGGCCCAGCTTCAGGAATGCCCTGTGCTGGATCAGCCCGAGTTTAAGGCTGACAGGGAGGCTTTGACCAAGGTCCTAGATTAAGCTACGATGACACCTTTGAATTGGGACTGCGTTTGGACAGCCAGTTGCGTCAACTGGTTCCCGGTGACGCAACGGGTTCAACATGGGCCCCGATCATGCAGAGGGGGCAAAGATGGCTGAGAAAGAACGAAAGCTCGGTATCTGGGGAAAGTTCCTGACCTTATGGGTAGCGCTGTGTATCGTTGCCGGGGTCGGACTGGGATATCTGTTCCCGGGGCTCTCGGAGTTGCTGGCCCGACTGGAGGTGCGGGGCATCTCCATACCTATCGCCATATTGCTGTTTGCCATGATCTACCCGATCATGGTGCAGATATGCTGGGAGGAGATCCGAAATGCATTTCGTTCACCCAAACCGATCGGCCTTACCCTGTTTGCCAATTGGGCCGTCAAGCCTTTCACCATGGCTCTGTTCGCCTGGCTATTCCTGAGCGTGATCTTCGGCCGCTACCTTACACCTGAGCAGGTCGAGCAGTACCGCGCCGGAACGATACTGCTCGGCGTCGCCCCGTGTACGGCGATGGTGCTGGTCTGGAGCTACCTGGCCAGGGGCAACATGGGGCATACGCTGGTGATGACCGCCATAAACTCGCTGAGCATGGTCGTGCTGTACGCGCCTCTGGCCGCTCTGCTCCTGGGCATCTCTGGCGTGACGGTTCCCTGGGATACCATAGCCCTTTCTGTGGCGTTCTACATCGTGACTCCACTTGTAGCCGGCTTTCTAACGCGCAGGTGGGCGATCCGACGGAAAGGGCTGGAGTGGTGCGAGTGCACCCTGGAGCCCAACCTGGGGAAGGTCTCTATAATCGCGCTGCTGGTAACACTGGTTGTCCTGTTCATGTACCAGGGCCACATCATCGTGGAGCTACCAGCCGTGGTGGGCATGATTACCGTGGCTATACTGGTGAACATTCTGGTGGTCTTCGGCATTACCTATCTGGCGGCCCGTGTCATGAAACTCAGATACGCCGACGCAATTCCGGCCGCCATCATCGCGGGCAGCAACCACTTCGAGGTGGCGATCGCCGTGGCTACGACCCTGTTTGGAGTGGCCTCGGGAGCAGCCCTGGCTACAGTGGTAGGCGTGTTAACTGAGGTGCCAATAATGCTTTCTCTGGTGGCGATTTCGCTGTTGACCAGAAAGACCTTTCCTAAGCATCTGCGCTAGGATCGGATCGCTGCTTACTATACCGGAGAGGATTGCCTGCGGAGTGTACGGATTCTTTGCCTGATCATGACGTGAGTGCTAGAATATTGTGTCGGGCAGGTACGGTGGGTCGGCGACCGGCAAGACTCTGCAGGAGATATGGTGATGAAGAGAATATTTAGCGTAGCGGTGATCATTGGGGCAGCGGCCATACTGCTACTCGCCTCAGCGTGCACGGGCTCCCCGTTTCCGACTATCAGTAGCCTGACATCAGACGCAACCTGGACGGCTCCCGGCGATAGTCTGCGGGTTAGTTGTGTAGCCTCGGTGTCCGGCGGCGGCGAACTGAGTTACTCGTGGTCGGCCAGCCGCGGTACGGTAACCGGCTCCGGCCCCGTGGTTGATTGGACCGCTCCCCAGCAGGTTGGCATGTACGACATCACCGTTGTGGTTACCAGTGCTCAAGGCAGAACAGAGACGCAGTCGCTGAGCCTGATAGTATCCAATGGCCCTCCGCCGAGTATTCAGGGCCTGGTCGTAACCGCCAGAGACCACACGTACCTGCGGACAACTGCTGCCGGGTACCAAGCCGCGAGGACATACGAGTACGATATTGAGTGCATGGCTTCGGCCACACAGGGCGAGATTACCTACGAGTGGTCCCATGATGGAGGCGAGATCGACGGAGACGGCTCAGCCGTTATCTGGACAGCTCCGGATAGGGACGGCCGGGTCACAGTCACCGTCAAGGTCTTCGATGGTGAAGGTAACTGGGCAAGTAAGAGCCTGGTCTTTCAGGTGGTAGACTGCGAGGCATGTGTGGTCTGGTGATATGGAGAGAAGAGTGACGGTGTACGCTCGGGATGCATGATCAAGACGGTAATGAGGGTGGATCTGCAGTAGGTGGAAGCATGAAGACAAAGACTCATCTGATCATCGCGGCGATGGTAGCTCTGGCGGTGACTATGCTCATATTGTCCTGCACTGAGGAGGCTGACCAGCCGCTCGACCCCGATCCACCCGTGATCCAAAGTCTGGAGGCCGAATCGACCAGTGTTTTCCACTCCGAGAGCATACAGATTACGTGCACTGTTTCAGCCCCCGACGGCGCTGAACTAACCTATGAATGGTGGGCCAGTGGAGGTGAGGTAGACGGACAGGGAGCCACGGTCGTCTGGACGGCTCCGGACTCGGAAGGCTCCTATGATGTCGGTGTGATAGTGACCGATGGGCATGGTGGTGGCGCCATGCAGCACGTGACCATAGAGGTGATGGCCAACAGGCCGCCTGTAATCAGCAGCATGACGGCCAGTGCGGACTGGGCTTTTCCCGGTGGGGGCGTGACGATTACCTGCCACGCTGAGGACCCGGACGGTCATGCCATAACCTACGAGTGGTCGGCGAGCGCAGGGCATATCGAAGGGACGGGGCGAGAGGTGACGTGGACCGCGCCCGACCCATTGGGCGAATACAGCGTAACCGTTGTGGTGAGCGACGAGTACGGAGGCCTGGACACGAGGACACTCCAGATCAGCGTAATGCCGGAGCAGCCACCGATCATTGAAGCTCTACTTGTCACAGCCAACCACCGCTGGCTGAGAACACGCTCCTTTGGATATCAGGTTGGGTACGCTCAAGAGTACAGCATCGAGTGTGTTGCCTCCCATCCCGAGGGCTCTGAGCTACACTACGAATGGACATGCAACGGTGGCGAGATAGTGGAGACCTCAGAGGACGGTGCCACGGTCACCTGGGTGGCTCCCAACACATCGGTGTACGTTACGGTCACGGTTACGGTGTCCGATATCGGCGGCAATACTGCCACTAGAAGCGTAGATTTGGAGGTGATCCCCTGCTGGACCTGATAGAGGATAAGCAGCCCTGGTTCAGGGCTGAGTCTTCGCGGGAGCCGGCGTGGCTATTGATCTGAGGTGAGATCATGCACAGGAAGAAGCTGATAGTCGTCGCGGTGATCATGGCGATAGCCGTGCCTCTCTCGATTGTGGCAGTGCTGGCGGCTGCCAGCCCTCCTCCGGTCATTGAGAGCCTGGAGGCTGACCCCGAGAGGGTTTTTCCTTCGGGGAGCACGCAGATTGTGTGTACGGTGTCAGGCCCTGATGGTGCTTCACTAAGCTATGAATGGTGGGCAAGCGAGGGCGAAATAGACGGAGACGGTGCGATGGTTACCTGGACGGCGCCCGGTGTTGAGAAGATCTGCCACATCAGTGTCACAGTCAGCGATGGACGCGGCCGCCAGGATACCGACACCCTAGTCATCGTCGCGAAACACAATCAGCCGCCGGTAGTTCACAGCCTGACTGCCGAGCCGAACTGGACTACTCCCTCGGGCAGCCTCCGGTTGATATGCGATGCTGAAGACCCTGATGGTCATACCCTCAGTTACCAGTGGTCGGCAGAGGCCGGGCATTTCGAGGGCACGGGAGCTGAGGTTACCTGGCTGGCTCCCGAACAGACAGGCATATATGAGATCACAGTTGTCGTGAGCGATGATTACGGCGGCTCGGCGGCGGACGCGCTATATGTCAGCGTAATGCGGGGTCAGCCACCAGTCGTCGAAGCTCTGCTTGTCACAGCGACACATAAGTACCTAAGGCCATCGGCCTCCTCCGAGAGGTATGAGGTGGGCGAAGGGAAGACGTTTGCCATCGAATGCATCGCTTCACATCCAGATGGTGTCCAGCTAGCGTATGAGTGGGAGTACGATGCCGGTGAGATAACAGGTGCCTCGGAGGATGAGTCTTCGATCACGTGGACCGCCCCGAGTCGGGGCGTGACAGCCACAGTCACAGTGACAACATCCGATCCCTCAGGCAACATGGCTCGCAGGAGCGTGAGCCTGGAGGTGGTGTCCTGTTCGAGATTCGGCTGATAGAAGACAGACAGCCCTGGTTCAGGGCTCAATCCTCCGGAAAGCGACCTTCCTTATGCAGGATGCTCCGTCTCGACACAGGAGTTTGCACAGAGAGCACATTCTAGGTTAGTATCTATCGATGAGCAACTGGTTCGTCGGATCGCTCAGAGAGGCCTTCCGGGACCGACACAGGAAGTATGTGACCGTATCGCTGCTGGTGGCGGGGATAACGTTGATAGTGATCGGGCAGCAGGCGGCAGGGCGGGGTCCCGCGATGCCGCAGGAGCCCCCAGACATCGAAGCCGTGCTGGTTACCAAGGACCGTCACGGACACTGTTATCTCAGAACGGACGAGTCGGGCTATAAGGTCGGCAGGGGCCAGAAATACGACATCGAGTGTGTCGTCTCAGACACAGGCTTCGAGTTGTTCTATGAATGGTTATGCGAGGACGGCGAGATTGCTGCTCAGGATGGATCCATGATAACCTGGGTCGCCCCTAATACATCCACGCACGTTACGGTGACGGTCACAGTCTCTGATGCAGCCGGCCATGCAGTCAGCGAAGACATAGCGATCAACGTAGTCTCTTGCTCGGTCTGTACGTTTGGCAGATGCCCATAGATAGATGGAAGACATAGCTGAGAGAATACCGCTCCTCGTGGGCACTTGCGTTGCGGGTGCATCACCAGGAGAGAACCCCAGAAAGGGGGAGCTTTCTCAGGCGAGACTTGTCAATGCATAAGAGGTTGATCGGCTTTCTCGGGAACACATTTCGGGACCGTTTCAAGAGATATCTCATCACATCTCTTATAATCGTGGGGGTCGTTTTAGCGGTCACAGGCAATGGTTCGCCCGCGCCCATTGACGGTGAGGGTTTCGAGGTCCATTTCTTCTATGTCACCGGCTGCCCTGGCTGTGACGCGCAGAAACCGTTTAACACTCAGTTGGCTGCTCGGTACCCTATGATCGCTATTATCGAGCATAATGCCATTGACGAGGCCCCCCTGTTGCGACAGATGCTTGACGATCGTGGGATCGATGAATCGCCACCGGTCCCGGTAACAATCTTCGACAACCAGGTCTTCATGGGCTGGGTTTCGGAGGAAACAACCGGTGCGGAGATTGAGGATGCCCTACGGCAATGCCTGGACGGGGAGTGTCCACCGCCGACGGGCAGGGATCCCGAGGAAGGAATCGACATTCCGATCTTCGGGCGAATCATATTCGCCGATTACTCGCTGGCGGCACTCGCCGTGATCCTGGGTATTGTAGACGGTTTCAATCCCTGTGCCCTCTGGGTACTTCTCTATCTTATATCACTGGTAGCAACGCTGAGAGATAAGAAGAGAATCTGGCTGATCGTCGGCTCGTTTGTGCTGGCTTCCGGCGTCATATACTTCCTGTTGATGACGGCGTGGCTCAACGTCTTCCTGCTTATCGGCTTTGTCCGCCCGGTGATGGTCGTCATCGGCCTGGTGGCCCTGGGTGGAGGAATACTGCAGATTAAGGAGTCAATCCAGTCAAAGGGAGAAATCGTCTGTGAGGTCACCAGCCAGGAGTCGCAGCAGAAGACAATGGCCAAAATGCAGCGAATAGTATCCAGGCCGGTCACCATCGCCACCATACTGGGGATTATCGCTCTGGCCTTCACGGTGAACTCCATCGAGTTCGTCTGTTCAGCGGCGATTCCGGCCGTCTTCACCCAGGTGCTGGCCTTGAGCAATCTCACCACTGTCCAATACTACGGCTACATCCTGCTATACGTGTTCTTCTTCATCCTTGACAATCTGATCATCTTCGGCGGGGCTGCATTCGCCATGACATCCAGCATGGGAGTCAAGTATGCGAAGTATGCCCGGCCGATCGGGGCCGTCATACTGATATTGCTGGGCGTCCTGCTCCTCTTCTTCCCGGGCTGGCTGCGTTAGAACGCACCGATCATCCTCAGGCCTGTATAGACCATGAAGGCGATCAGTATGTATCTGAGGCGTCTAGCGGGCAGAGCATGAGCAGCCCTCACGCCGAGCTGCGCCATAGGTATGCTGGTAACTACCAGCGACAATCCTACGGGCAGTAGATTGACGTAGCCAAGCGAATAGGGGAGAAGGCCGGCAACCCCCCACCCGTTTACTACATAACCGACTACACCCCCGAGTCCCGCGAATATTATGGACGCTACCGATGTCCCCACCGCAATGTGCATGGGAAACCGCAACGCCAGCACCAGCACAGGTACCTTCAGTACCCCCCCACCAAGCCCGGTCAGTCCAGTCACCACTCCTATTGGAAAACCCAGGGCCGCTACGAGGCCAGGCTTCTCTACCGGCTCGCGGCCTTCGTTTACCAATCTGGGCAGCAGGCCCAGCCCCATCCAGAGCGCAATGGCCAGGACCAGCCCTCCGAAACCTGTCTTAAGCGTATCGGCGGGAAGGCGGGCTGCCAGATCAGCCCCTACCAGGGCTCCCACCAAACCACAGCCCCCCATAATCAGGGCCGTCTTCCAACGTATCGCGCCTCTCTTATGGTGTCCCCACGCCCCGCTTATGGCCGTGGGCAGGATCATCAGCAAGCTTGTGCCGAAGGCTATTCTAATGGCGACATCTGGCGACACTCCCATGTCCTGGATCACCCAGTAGCTGGCCGGAACCATGATAATGCCGCCGCCAATACCCAGCAGTCCGCTGGCGAAGCCAGCACCCGCCCCCACCCCCAGCAGTATCAGAATGTGAGGGATCGTCAGTTGCGTCTCCTCCCTTTTCTGCTCTCAAGCCAGCCAACTCTGACCGGCGTTCTGTCATCGGATCCGGGCAGATATGGCTTGATGTCCAGCAGAGGAGTGCCGTCTATCGCGTCCAGGCCCTTCACCCTCAGGATATGCCTGTCCCTTGATAGCAGTTCCGCAACGGTCAACCCCAGCGGACAGGGTCTTCGAGGCGATCGAGTAGCAAAGACGCCGTGCAGACGATCCTCCCCCGGTGGTTTCACGAGCAGCTTGTAGTCCTGTAGCTTATGAAACCAGAATATGACCACGATGTGGGAGAACCCCTCGACGTCCTGCAGCCCCGCTTCGTACTCCTCAAACACCTCAATCTCACAGATAACACCGCTGTCGTCGTTCTGAATAGGCACCTGCCCGACCTCCCTGTAGGGAGAATGGATTATGCCTATGGGCCTTAACTCCAGCGTATCCGTATATGTCATATCCTAAGACTCCGGGCGGGTTGTCTGCCGCTCAGTCTGGCCCTTCTGGCCGGTTGCCTCGAATCTCAACCGTTGCCGCGGTCTTCCTCAGCTCCGCCCTCTCAACAAGCAGTATATGGCCTCAACCTGCCTCTTTGTCTCTTCAAGTGAACCGTCATTATCTATGACGAAATCAGCGCGCCTGCTCTTATAATCGATGGGCAACTGGGCCTTGATCCTCCTGGAAGCATCCTCTAGACTCATAGCCTTCTTCTCCAGTCGCCGCAGCTGTGTCTGCTCACTTGCGGCAACAACGATCACACTGTCCACGGAGATCGGGCAGGACACTTCATAGAATAGCGGGATATCCTTGATCACCAGGGCGTCGCTATCACGTTCCCTGATCTCCGCCGTGATCCGCTCGTCCTGCTCAAATACTTCGGGATGGACTATTTCATTCAGTCTTGCCAGCTTGTCATGATCGCAGAATACGATGTCGGCCAGCCTCTGCCGGTTGATGGTCAGGTCCTCATTCAGGACATCCCGTCCGAAGAACTCTACTATCTTCTCCCAGGCTCTGGAGTGCGGGCGGGTTACCTCGCGGGCTAGTTCGTCGAAGTCAACTACATACGCTCCCAGTTCTCTGAAGAAGCCTGCAACCGTGCTCTTACCAGTGCCTACGCTGCCCGTCAAAACCACGATGATCATCGTTTTGCCTGTTCTGCCTCCGTAGTCAGCGGCTGATTCAACAATTGCTGTGATGTCGCTCCATTCAGGCGACCCCAAACGCCACATAGCCGCAATTTAGCCCACAGTCTTGCGCAGCAAGGCCACAGCTTGAGCCGCCATTCCCTCACTTCTGCCGATGAACCCTAGCCCGTTGCTGGTTGTGGCCTTGATGGTAACCTGTGTGGACTCTATACATAGAGCCTTACTTATACTCCTCCGCATGTCGGGAATGAATGATGAAAGCTTGGGGCTCTCAGCCATGATGGTGACATCTATGTTGACTATGGCCAGTCCACTGGTCTTCAACAGTTCACGGGTTTTGCCCAGCAAGACCAGACTTGATACGTCCCGGTATTCTTGATGGTCGGCAGGAAACAGCGTACCGATGTCGCCCAGATCGGCAGCCCCGCAAAGGGCATCTATGACGGCATGAACCGCCACATCAGCATCGCTCCACCCGGACAGCCCTGTGTGATGCGGGACATCAACCCCGCCCAGGATCAGCCTGCGGCCGGAGACCAGTGGATGGCTATCGTAGCCAATTCCGACCCTCACATCCGCGTCCATGTCATATCTCAGGAGTCAGGTGCTCCTCGATACTGGTAGCATACTACCATCTGCGATACGGCGTCCACTGTAGATGTCCAGACCCTGAAAGGCGAACCCGGAAGATCACATATCCCTGGCAATTATACGTGCCAGGGCCAGATCCTCAACCGTGGTTACCTTTATGTTCCTGTAATCGCCCGCATACACAAGCACCCCGTGCCCCAATAGCTCCACAGCGGCAGCATCATCGGTGACCTCGCGCGCCAGGCTCTGATAAGCCCTGGTGATGATGTCACAGCTGAATATCTGCGGGGTCTGCGCCGCCCACAGTGAGTCACGTGGCAGCGTTTGGCGCACCAGTCGTTCATCGCCTGCCAGCTTGATCGTATCTTTGACAGGAACCGCAGCTATGGCGGCCCCGGTTTCCTCGACCGCGCGCAGGCCCTCCTCAATCAAGATAGTAGTCAGGAAAGGCCGCGCTGCATCGTGGACCATAACCAGGTCGCAGTCATCTACTAGTTCCAGGCCCAGTTGCACGGAATCCTGCCTGCGCTCACCACCTGAACATAAGGTAACCTTGGACCAGTGTCTCTCCTCCTTCAGCCTGCACCCCCGAGGCAGATCGTCATCATTCATCACCAGGACTACCTGTCGCACTAAGTCGCAACTCTGGCAGGTATCAACCGACCAGGCCAAAAGGGGTCTGCCCCTCAGAGAGGCAAAGAGTTTGTTCTTACTACCCATGCGACGGCTAACGCCGGCAGCAACTATGACTGCGGCCAGTCCCCGGAACCCTTTGTTCAATTGTCCGCACTCCCCCGTCCGAAATCAGAGATCAGACATCAAGAATCAAAATGAGAAAGCCAAGATGTCAGGACCCTACCGTATATCCGTGTCCTCAAACTCCACAGCCTTGAGCCTGCCTTCTCTTGTAAGCCCCCGTCTCAAGGCGTCGTACACCGAGCCAACCTCGATTAGCCGGATGCCCTCTGAGCCGATCGACCGTTTGACCTCACTGGAGACACCCGGCGGCAGTACAGGTGTCAGACAGCACCTGAACCCCAGTCTGGTCGCCTCAGAAATCCTTCTCTCCAGCTGCGATACCCCTCTGAGCTCTCCATTGAGTCCTATCTCACCGAGAGCGACCAGGCCGGTGAGTGGTCTCGCATCCCTAAGGCTGGAGGCAATGGCACAGGCGATGCCCAGGTCAACCGCCGGCTCGTTCACCCTGAGACCACCCGTAACGTTAACTATCACATCCTGGTTGAAGAGCTTCAGCCCTGCCCGCTTGGTCAGCACAGCGATTATGAGCAGCAGTCTGTTCAGATCAACGCCATTGGCAACACGCCTGGGCGGGCCGAAGCTGTTGGTAGTAGTCAGAGACTGGATCTCCGCCAGCAGTGGGCGGTTCCCCTGAAGAGTGGGGACCACCACCGAGCCAATAGCTGCATCCTTATGTGTGGACAAAAAGACCTGAGACGGATTGGCCACCTCAATGAGGCCCCTGTCGCTCATCTCGAATATCCCCACCTCGTTGGTGGAACCGAAACGGTTCTTGGCGCTGCGGAGCACCCTGTAACTACTCGATGACTCACCCTCGAAGTAGAATACCGCATCAACAATGTGCTCCAGGGTGCCCGGCCCTGCGATGGCGCCCTCTTTGGTTACGTGGCCTGTTATCAGCAGCGGAACATTGCCCTGCTTGGCCCACCTCTGTAATCTCCAGGTGCACTCACGGACCTGAGAAATGCTGCCAGGCATGCCTGCCACATCCTCCAGATACATGGTCTGAATTGAATCGATGATCGCGAGCCCAGGAGAAAGCTTCTCGAGTGATTCCAGAACGCCAGCCAGGTTGGGTTCAGAGAGGAAGTATATCCCCTTACCCTCTATGCCGAGACGTTCGCTTCTGAGCTTGACCTGGCTGATGGACTCCTCACCGGAAACATAGGCCACGGCTCTGCCCGCTTCAGCGACCGTGGCTGAGATCTGGAGCAGCAGCGTCGACTTTCCTATTCCCGGCTCGCCCCCCACAAGAACCAGTGAGCCCGGCACCAAGCCACCTCCCAGTACTCGATTGACTTCAGAGAAGCCGAGCTCAAAGCGAGGGAACTCAATTGCTGGTGCCTGCGAGAGTTCCTGAGGGGTGCTTAGTGTGCGGGACAGATCTGCACGAGTTCGGGCCGGTGAGACCCTGGTCTCAACAAAGCTATTCCATGACTGGCAATCAGGGCAATGACCCAGCCATTTGGGGCTCTCCTTGCCGCACTGCTGACAGATGAAGACGTTCTTCGGGCTGGATCTGCCTGGACTGTTAGGTCTCAAATGTACCGACGGGGATACCTAGTACTCGATAACTGCTAGCTTCTCCCCGGTCCTGACTGTCTGCCCCGCGGAAATCGCTACCTCCACAACTGAGGCCTCTACCGGAGACAGTATGGGGTTCTCCATCTTCATGGCCTCTATGATGCAGATCACGCCACCTTCGACAACCCTATTGCCGGCAGATACCTCAACACGGACTATTCTGCCGGGCAGCGGGGCCTCGATCACTTCCTCAGTCATGCTTGAGCGGCTTCCTTGACGAGTGGTCTCATTACGATGCTGTCCTCAACCCGATCCGCAACCACTGTGTCGCCGGGCAAGAACTCACCACGCAACAAGGCCTCCGAGAGTTGATCCTCGATCATTGTCTGGATGGTGCGGCGCAACGGGCGGGCTCCGAAGACGGGGTCGTAACCCTTGTCGGCTATGAAGTCCTTAGCTTCGGGAGTTACCTCCAGAGTGACATTCTTCTCTTCCAGCGAAGCCACAACCTGGTTCAGCATCAGGTCAACGATCTGGCAGATGTGCTCTTTGCTTAGAGCGTGAAACACGACCGTGGCGTCTATCCGGTTGAGGAACTCGGGCCGGAAGAGCCTCTTCATCTCCCCGAGCACCTTTTCCTTCATCTTCTCATATTCAACGTGCTGTTTCCCGTCGCCCTCAAGATGAGCGGCGAAACCGAGGCTCATATCTCGCTTGATAAGCTCCGCACCGACATTGCTGGTCATAACTATGATGCTATTGCGAAAATCAACCCTGCGCCCCTTGGCATCAGTGAGATGACCGTCATCGAAAATCTGGAGCAGTATGTTGAACACGTCGGGATGAGCCTTCTCGATCTCGTCCAGAAGGATGGCGGAGTAGGACTTTCGTCTTACCGTCTCCGTCAACTGGCCGCCTTCCTCGTATCCGATATAACCGGGCGGCGCTCCAATCAAGCGGGCTACGGTATGCCGTTCCATGAACTCGGACATATCGAGCCTGACCAGTGCGTCCTCCCCACCAAACATGAACTCGGACAATGCCCGCACCAACTCAGTCTTGCCCACCCCGGTGGGGCCGAGGAAGATGAACACGCCAATGGGCCGTCTGGGGTCCTTGAGCCCGGCCCGGGCCCTCCTCACCGCTTTGGCCACGGTGTCTATAGCCTCATCCTGGCCGATTATCCGCCGGTGCAGGCACTCCTCCATCTGCAGTAGACGGCTGGTCTCGTCTGCGGTCAACCTGACCACCGGTATGCCCGTCCACATGCTAACCACCTCAGCAATATCCTCCGAGGTGACCGAGGGCCGCCCCTGCTCCTGCCGGACCTGCCATTCTTTCTCCATGACCTCGATCTTCTCAGTTAGCTGAAGCTCGCGGTCGCGCAGTTCGCCCGAATACTCGTACTGCTGGCCGGCCATTGCCGATTCTTTCTCCTTGCGCACGCTTTCCAGGGCGCGCCTTGCCTCAGCGAGGCCAATGGGCGCGCTACCCCGCTTGATGCGCACCCGGGAGCTAGCTTCATCGATCAGATCGATGGCCTTATCAGGCAAAAAGCGATCGGCTATATATCTGGTCGCCAGTGGAGCTGCTGTCTGCAGAGCCTCATCACTTATGTCCAGTTGATGGAACTCTTCATACCTGTGTTTGATGCCGCGCAATATATCCAGGGTCTCTTCAACGGAAGGTTCGGCCACCAGAACAGGTTGGAACCGGCGTTCCAGGGCCGGGTCTCTCTCAACGTACTTCCGGTAGTCATCCAGAGTAGTGGCACCGATGCACTGTATCTCGCCGCGCGACAAGGAGGGCTTGAGAAGGTTCGAGGCATCCACCGCACCTTCGGCCGCTCCGGCGCCGACAATAGTCTGCATTTCATCGATGAACAGGATGCAATTGCCTGCGGCCTTCTCTTCGTCGATGACCCGCTTCAGCCTTTCTTCGAATTCACCGCGGTATTTCGTTCCAGCCACCAGGGCGCCTATATCCAACGCCACTATTCTCTTGCCCTGCAGCACCTCGGGAACCTCTCCGGCCACTATGCGCTGGGCTAATCCTTCGATTATGGCCGTCTTACCCACGCCCGCCTCACCTATAAGCGCCGGATTGTTCTTGGTGCGACGACTTAGTATCTGGATTATCCGCTCTATCTCCTTGTGCCGCCCGACAATCGGATCAAGCTTATCCGCCCGCGCCAGTGCAGTTAAGTCAGTACCCAGTTGGTCCAGGGTCGGCGTACGTGAGGTGGCCCGGCCCGTGGTCCGAGACCGCACGGACTCCTGTCTGGCAACCCTGCTAACCTCATCACGCGCTCGCTCCAAGGTAATGCCGAAGCTCTCAAGAACACTGGAAGCCACCCCTTCGCTCTCCCGCAGCAAGCCCAGCAGCAGGTGCTCCACGCCTATGTAGCTAGAGCTAAGACGTCGTGCCTCATCCACGGCGAACTCAATGGCTCTCTTGGCCCGGGGAGCAAGGTCGACGTCTCCACTGGTAGCCCTACGTTCTCCCTTCCCTATGACAAACTCAACCGCCGCCTGGATCTTACTCGTCGAAATGCCGAGATTGCTGAGGACTTTGGCCGCGACTCCGGACTCCTCACCGGCTATCCCCAGCAGCATGTGCTCGGTGTCGATGTAACTGTGACCCAAGCGCTGCGCCTCTCCCTGGGCCCGGGTCAGCACCCTGCGGGCACCCTCAGAAAACCTCTCAAATCCCGTGCTCATGTCTATGCTACCAGCAATACTGACCTAGAGTATAGAACATACCCCACTTCCAGTCAACAGCCGACCCGCTTGAACAATGCGACAAAATGGTAATATACTTATGATACCACAGAAACAGGGCAAAGGTTAACGGATATGCGGGTCACCGGAGGCAAAGCAAGGGGAGCTCGGTTGAGAACCCTCCCCAGGCGCTCCCTCAGACCCACGACGAGCGTGGCAAAGCGCGCCATATTCTCGCTGTTAGAGAACAGCGCCGCGGGTTGGAGCAGGGTCCTCGATCTGTACGCCGGCAGCGGCGCCCTGGGGATCGAAGCCCTGAGCCGCGGTGCGGAATGGGTCGACTTCGTCGACCAGAGAAAGAGTTGCTGCGACATCATCCGGGCCAACCTCAGAAACACGGGTGAGTTCCAGCGAGCGCATGTCTACTGCTGTAGTGTGACGAAGGCGCTGTCCTTCCTCGACAGCAGCTATGATATCATTTTCGTGGACCCGCCTTATTCTGACCTGTCTCTAGACGACCTGTTGAGCAATATAGCCAAGTCCGGGTTGCCCGGCGCAAACTCTGCGGTTGTAGTTTGCCACGCACACCGGACAACACTGAAGCCCGTGTATGATGGTCTTCATCTGGTGAAGGAGCGCCGCTACGGCGACACCTGCATCTCTATCTACCACAAGGAGGTTTAATTATGGTCATAGCAGTTTACCCGGGCACCTTTGATCCGCCGACCTTCGGACACATGGACATAATAGTGAGGGCAGCGAGCCTCGTCGATGAACTGACTGTGGGCATCTATGAGAACCCGGGCAAGCAGCCGCTGTTCAGTCTGGAGGAGAGGGTCAGTCTGGTGCAAGAGGCGATAGCCGGCTTGTCCAACGTTCAGGTGAGGGCCTTTAAGGGGTTGACCGTGGACTTCATACATGAGATGGGCGGCAGGGTCATGATACGAGGCTTGAGAGCAAATTCCGACTTCGAGCGTGAGTTCGAAATGGCGCTGATGAACAGAAAGCTAGCCCCCGATATCGAGTTGCTCTGCTTAATGACCAGTTCTCAGTACCAGTTTCTCAGTTCCACGCTGATCAAGGAGGTGGCTAAGTTGGGGGGCTGTCTCGAGGGCATGGTCCCCAACCACGTCGCCGCGGCCCTGAGAGACAAATTCCCGGTGCACGGCGAGCTTGCCATCGGCAAGGGCAAAATGTAAAATTGGCATCTAAACGCTAAGGAGGTAACGCAAACATGGCGTACAAGATCACTGACGAGTGCATTAGCTGTGGAGCCTGTGAGCCGGAATGCAAGAATGAGGCAATAACGGAGGGGGAGGAGATCTACATTATTGACCCGGCTAAATGCACTGAGTGTGTTGGGTGGTTCGAAACACAGAAGTGTGCTGAGGTCTGCCCGGTGGACTGCTGCGTGCCTGACCCTGATCATAAGGAAACCCGTGAGCAGGCCCTGGAGAAATGGCGCAAGCTACATCCCGGCCAGACCCCAGCCACCAGCTAGCACAAGCGTGGAGGTCTCGCTGGGGGTCGGCCGACCCTCGTAGTCTACCCTCCGCGACCCGTGTGCCAGGGCTGACTTGGCCGCCTATGGTAGTGGGTGCGTCTGCCCGCCGTCTTGGCCAGAGCGCTGGACGAACACTGCTAGTGAAGAACCAACTGCTTGATGTAGGTGGGGAGATTCCTGGCGTGGGTCAGGAATGCCATCTCGCTGTAGGATCGTATAGAAACGTAACAACTGCCACATCGGTTGGTTCGTGAGAACCCCTCTATCATCTGCTTCTGACTGGCAAACTTGTCCCGGTGCAGCGAGCATGGAACGAGGCTTCCGTCAGGCATCACCACAAGGAACCTTACGCCTGCCCTGCAGTTAGGCATGTATCCCTGTTCGAAGAACCTCAAAGTGTCACGGAGAGTCCGCTCCGGGTTGGCCAGGTTAATGCCCTGCTTCTTCAACATCCTGAGTTCGTCAACGGCCTGTCGTAGAGTTGATAAGTCCTCTCCGCCGTTGAGGCAGTAGTCGCCATTCCCGGTTCGCAAGGGAGTGTAGGCACTGTAGGATATGTCAACACCCCACTCCGATGCCCTTCTTGCCAGGGGCAATATCTCTGCCAGATTGGCCTTGGTGATAGCCGTGTTCAGGATGATATCCCGAAATCCAAGCTTGGCCAGTCCGGGCAGCCTTTCCTCCAATCGCTTATACAGCCCTGGGTGTCGTCGAAACTCGTCATGCCGTTCGTCAGGAAAGTCAAGCGATACAGAGAACTGAGTCACTCCAGCCTGGCGCAAACGCAGATAAATCCTTTCATCAAGCAGCACTCCATTCGTGACCAGGATGATGTATACCGTTCCCGCCTTTCTGATAGCCCTGACAATGTCCACTATGTCCTTACGCAGAAGTGGCTCGCCACCCGAGACCTGCGCCGCCAGAGGTCTCAAGTCACGCGTGATCTGCCCGTATTGCTCCGGCGTGACCTGCTCCTCGTCCTTCACCGGACCTCCCAGATCACAGTGATGACAGTTGCAGTTACAGGAGAGCGTGACCTCATAAGAAGCCACTATAGGGCGATCAGTCATATAGTTGTGTATTCCGTTCTTGATAAGCCTGACCGCCTGAATTGTGGAGATATGTGCCATTCTACACCGATAATCTAATCTGGCTGCTTGAAGCCGACAACCACACAGTGGTTAACCCCCGACGGGTATGCCAACATCATCTTGTCCATACCCCTACCCAGGGGCGAGCCGGAGTTGAGTAAGGGCTTCGACCGTTCATAGATGTTGAGGTACTTCAGCAGCATCGTGAGCAATATGGACACGCTCACAAACCCTTTGTAGGACGCGGGCTCAACATCCCTGAATCCGGCATTCCGCAGGATGCCGGCAAGAGTTCTGGTACTGAACTGGTTTACGTGAAGCCTCTTTATGTCCCACCATCTCCTCCCCAGGATCCTGGCCGGGACTGCTTCTATGTCTGGCGTTGACACTACCACCATGCCGCCGGGCCTGAGTATGCCGTTAACTCTCTCCAGAACCGCGAGCGGATGCGACAGATGTTCGAGAGTCTGCCACAGTGTAACTACGTCGAAACGGTCCTCCGGAAACTCCAGTGCCTCGAAGGGCTTCACCTCTACGTCCAGGGCGAATTCCTCTCTGGCATACGCTGCCGCGTCGTGTGACAGTTCCACTCCCTTCACCGTATAACCGGCCGTTGAGGCCATGAACAGGAAGAACCCCTGGGCGCAACCTATGTCCAGAAGGCGTTCACCCTGGACGTACCTCTGAATCAGACGCACCTGGGATTCAGCCGTCTTGAGATAGCTGTTCTTGACGGTGGATGCGTGGTTGTTCCCGGCATTCGCGTAGTACTCATTCGTCCTGCAGACTTGCTCTATAGGATTCATGTAGACGAGGCCGCAGTTGTTACACCTGACGTGCCTGCCCCATTCCTTGCCGGGCACCAGATACCCTTCTTCAAACTCATCTGGATCATGCTTGTCCATACGGTAGTCATACAGCCCGTTGAGACCGCAGGGCTTCAAGTTGGACTCGAAGAGCACTCCGAAGTCATCCCGACCACAGCCGGGGCAATTGCGGTATTCAAAGAACGAATCCATGTCTACGTGATCCTCAAAGGCGCTGAGCCTTGCTATGGGCAGCTGCCACCGCCTCATAGAGGAGAGCACGGAATGCACCTTTCTCCAACTGGAATAGGGCCTCGGTGGTAGTTCCACCCGGGGATGTAACCATATTCTTCAGGACAGCGGGGTGTTTGCCCATCATCTCAACTGAAGAGGTGGACCCCAGTATGGTCTGCGTCACCACTTGCTGAGACAAGTCTCGGGGCAGACCGACGTGTACACCGGCATCGATGAATGCCTCGATAAACAGAAAGACGTAAGCCGCACCGCTCCCACCCAGAGCGGTAGCCATATCAAGGTACTTCTCCTCGGTGACATAGATCTCCTTACCGACGGCACCCAGTACAGTCCGGGCTAACTCCTTCTGCCTCTCGTTGGTGTCGGCGGTTGCCGTCCAGACCGTGATCCCCTGGCCTATCTGCGCAGGCATATTGGGCGCAGCGCGAACAACCGAGAGGTGGTTGAAATCCTGGCATAACTTCGCCAGAGTACCACCGGCCAATATTGACACCACCAGTTGTTCGGGCGAGGGAGCTTTAAGGTCCTGCACCACCCGGGCCAGATTCTGAGGCTTAACAGCCAGAACAATCAGGTCGGCACCTTTGGCAGCCTGCCTGTTATCATCCAGGGTCTCAATCCCGTATTCGTTAGTAAGCAGCTCGCGTCGCGTCTGACTGATATCGCTAACCACCATATCCTGCGGGGTCGCCACCCCCTTGGCCAGAATGCCACGGATAATCGCCTCCCCCATGGCCCCACCGCCGATGAATGATATCCTCATTGTCTCCTCCTTGCTTCTCGCAGATTCTATGACGCCGACGGGGTCTGCGTCACTACAATATTGACTACGCGCTTAGGGACATAGATCACCTTGTCGATCCTCTTGCCGTCGATATGGGCCTTCACGCGCTCGCTTCCTAGAGCCAGCTCCTTAGCCTCGTGTTCACTGATGGAAGCAGGTACAACCACCTTATCCCGCAGCTTGCCGTTAACCTGAATAGCCAGGGTGATCTCCTCGTCGCTGGCCAGTTCTTCGTCATGCTCAGGCCAGCGCTGGTTGTGAATGCTGTAGGGGTGTCCTGTTCTCGTCCACAACTCCTCCGCAAGATGCGGGGCAGCGGGCGCCATCAGCAACAGAAAACTCGTGACGACGTCACTCCATAGAGAGTCGGCTACAATACCTCTTTCCTTGACCTTCGAGAGGTGGTTAGTGCACTCCATAAGACTGGCTAGCATGGTGTTAAAGCGGAAGTCCTCGAGATCCGCCGTAACCTTCTTGATCGTCTTGTGGAGCAGGTGAAGAAGCTCTTTCTCGGCTGCAGGGTCTACGCCACGGACGGCGTAATCCGTTGTAACCAGACTCCACACCCGATTCAGCCAGCGGCTGATGCCCACAATGCCCCTGTCGCTCCACTCTCCTCCCAGTTCCCACGGGCCGATGAACATCAGATATCCTCGAACGGCATCAGCTCCCAACTCAGCCACGTATTTGTCGGGGGCAACTACGTTGCCTCTGGACTTGCTCATCTTATCGCTCTGGTAGATTATCGTTCCCTGGTTATAGAGGCGGGTAAACGGCTCATCAAATTCCAGCAGGCCCACGTCCCTCAGCGCCTTGGTGAAGAAACGAGCGTACAGGAGATGCATGACCGCATGCTCAGCACCACCGGTATAGGAGTCGACAGGCAGCCAGGACTTCATCTTAGCCGTATCGAAAGGAGCATTCATAGTGTCCGGACTGGTATACCTCAAGAAATACCATGATGAGCACACAAAAGAGTCCATGGTGTCAGTTTCTCTTCGTGCTGACCCACCACAGACCGGACAGGCGGTGTTGACGAATGACTGGCAATGCTCGAGTGGAGATTCGCCCGTCGGTCTGAACTCGGCATCGTCAGGTAGCAGCACGGGCAAATCCTTCTCGGGCACAGCGACTATGCCACACCTATGGCAGTGCACCACCGGTATGGGAGTCCCCCAGTACCTCTGCCTGGAGATAAGCCAATCACGAAGGTGATAGGTAACCATCCGCTTGCCCAAGGCTTTGTCCTCCAGCAGGTCGCAGACAGCCTCGAACCCCTGCTCGCTGGACAAGCCGGTGAATTGCCCTGAGTTGACCATGGTCCCCGGTCCGGCATATGCCTCCAATGGCTCCTCGCCCGACCAATCAGCAGAAGCAATGACCACACGTACGGGCAGGTGGAACTTCCTAGCAAACTCAAGGTCTCGTTCATCATGGGCAGGCACGCCCATTATCGCTCCCGTCCCGTAGGTAGGCAGCACATAATCGGCTATCCAGACGGGCACGCGTTCGCCGCTGAGGGGATTGACGGCGTAGCTTCCCAAGAACACCCCCGTCTTCTGCCTGCCCGATGCCACCCGTTCATACTCGCTCTGCCTCCGGCACCAGTCTACATATTCCTCTACCTCAGCTTTGTGTTCACTGGCAGTCAGGCTCTCAACCAAGGGATGCTCGGGTGCCAGCAGAAAGAAGGTCACCCCAAAGACGGTGTCGGGGCGCGTGGTGAACACCTTCATCTCCTGCTGCCCTCCGCCTTCGTGCTCGAGCCTGAAGGATATCTCAGCACCCTCGCTCCTTCCCACCCAGTTCTTCTGCATCGCCTTTATGCGTTCCGGCCACTCAACACCGCTATAGTTGAGGAGTTCCTCCGCGTACCTCGTAATCCTGAAGAACCATTGCTCGAGCTCCTTCTTGGTCACCGGTGTGTCGCATCTCTCACAGAGTCCATCGCCCACCACCTGTTCATTGGCCAACACCGTCTGACATCGAGAGCACCAGTTGACGGGCGCCTTCACTCTGTAGGCCAGACCTGCCTGATGGAGCTTGAGGAAGAACCACTGCGTCCACCTGTAGTATTCCGGCAGGCAGGTAATCACCTCCCTGCTCCAGTCGTATACAGCGCCGATGCTCTTCAACTGCCGGCGCATGTTCTCTATGTTCCGCATCGTCCACACGCAGGGGTGGATGCCACGGCTGATTGCCGCGTTCTCAGCCGGCAACCCGAAGGCATCAAAGCCCATGGGGTGCAGCACATTGTAGCCCCGCATACGTTTGAATCTGGCATAGACATCAGAGGGGGCCATGGCATACCAGTGACCGATGTGAAGATCGCCCGACGTATAGGGGAACATGGTCAAGGCGTAGAACTTGGGGCGGCGATCGTCGTCCTTAGCCTCGTACAGACGATCAGCCGCCCATTGTTCCTGCCACTTTCGATCGATCTCGTGGGGAGTGTATTCCCGGGCCATGGTAGCTAGAGTTTACCCCAATTGGAGACAGATTGAAAGTAGTTCCCCGATGCAGACACGGCAACTGGACAGAAAATCCCCCCAAAATCCAGTCCTCTCAGTCCTGACACAGGCTGTCGCCCACCCTGCATCATTATGGTCAACTGACAGGTTCGGGCCCATGCCAGAGCCGAACGCCGGAGCAGGCGTTCTTGATGGAAACCCAGCAAGCGACGCAGATATGACCGCGTGGCCTCCACGATGCAGTACCGTGGCCGTGTAAGGTCAGGCTTTTTCGATCCTGAAAACCTTGGTGGAACAGTTTGGACAGACACCTCTGGTCGCAGGTCTGCGATTCTTGAGCATAACCCGGCTCGGGTTTCTTATCTCCACCTTCTTCCTGCACTTCATGCAATACGCTGTCGCCATGGTACCCTCCTTTCAGGTTTTGCCTGTATGTCTATATTGTTACCGTAAGAGCAAAGCTTTGTCAATACTTTCGGGGCAGCCGAGGCCCTGAGTCTCTACTCTGAGCACACAACAGAATAAGAAGGCGACCTCGAGGTACCACGCCCTGCCTATGCAGCCCTGGATTACGCCTCCAAGCCGGAAAAAGCGGATAGCAGCTGCGCTGCCCTCTCCAACCGCTGCATGCATTTCTCTTTGCCTAACACCATCATGGTCTGGAACAGAGGAGGCGCCGCGGTACGGCCGGTAAGGGCCACCCTGAGCAGACCAAAGAGCTTGCCCGTGCTTATGCCTAGCTCGGTCGCTAGGGGACGCAGAGTACCCTCGAGCGTCTCAGCATCCCACATCTGGATTTGCAGCAGCCTCGCCATGCCTGCTGCGACAGCCTCGGCGGCCTCCGGAGCCTCCAGCTTTCCTGCCAGCAGCAGTCTTGGATCGTACTGCAGTTCGCCCTCGAAGAAGAAGCGAGTGAGTTCAGGCACTTCACCCAGAGTCCTGGCTCTCTCCTGAACCAGCGACAGCACACTGCCTACGAACCCGCGATCCAACGGCCGCTCCACTGACTCCGGCAGATCTCTGTCCAGGAACGGGATGGCCTGTTGCACGAATTCATCCAGCGTCAGTTGGCGGAGGTAGACTCCGTTCATCCAGTCCAGTTTGTCCCTGTTGAAGATAGCCGCTGTTTTGCCAACCCTCTGCAGGGAGAAGTGCTTGATCAAGTCGTCGATGGACAGCAGTTCGGTGCGGTCATCGAGGGACCAGCCCAGGAGGGCTAGGAAGTTGACCATTGCCGAGGGGAGGTATCCCTGCTTCTGGTATTCGGTTATGGCGGTGGCACCGTGTCTTTTGGAGAGCCTGGCACGGTCGGGCCCCAAGATTATGGGCAAATGAGCAAACTGGGGAGGCGTCCAGTTCAGAGCCCCGTAAAGTAACACGTGGCGAGGAACGCTCGACAGCCACTCGTCAGCTCTGAGCACATGGGAGACGGCCATCAGGTGGTCATCGACTACATTTGCTAGGTGATACGTGGGATAACCGTCCGACTTGAGCAGTATGAAGTCATCCAGCGTATCGTGCTTGAAGGTCACCGCCCCGTGGATCAAGTCGTTAAAGGTGGTTTCGCCCTCAACAGGAGTCCTGAAGCGGACCACTGGGTTCGCACCGGTCGATTCCAGTTGGGCCCGCTCCTGCTCAGTCAGGTGCCGGCACTGGCGATCATACTTGGGCGGCTCTCTGCGTTCTGCCTGTTCCCGGCGCATGGTCTCTAGTCGCTGTGGAGGGCAGTAGCATAAGTAGACATGCCCCTTCTCAAGCAGGCCTCTGGTAATGTCACGGTATATGGCCAGTCGCTGCGACTGAAAGTAAGGCCCCTCATCCCAATCCAACCCCAGCCACCGCAGGCTATCCAGTATGGCCTCCTCTGTACCCTCCACCTTGCGGGCCCTGTCGGTATCTTCGATGCGCAAGATAAACTTGCCGCCATGATGCCGGGCAAAGAGCCAGTTGAACAGGGCAGTCCTGATGTTACCCAGATGCGGATATCCGGTGGGGCTGGGGGCAAAGCGTACTCGAACCGGCGTTTCTGACACAGATTTCATCACGCTGTGCGCTGAGTGAATCGGCCGTGCTGGACCGGTCAGCATGACAGCATCGACGTCTCGGGTGCTCAGTATGCTTGCACCAGCCGAGGTCGTCCCGAGCCCTACTTGGACAGCGTGCGATGCAGCTTCTTGAGCCTGTCCAGATGTCTCCTCAGCCTCTGGGCGAGCTCCTCAACCTGATTCAGCGCCTGCTGGGTATCTTCCATCTCCGTGGTTATCTTGAACAGGATCTCCGTCTGTCGCCCGCTCAGCCCGGCTTCGAAATCAGCCAACTCCTCCATACCGCCCTCGGTCACCAGCTTCGATAAGAGACTGTCTTCCCTCTGCGCCTGATCTCTAGCCAGTTCCTCATAGGACTTCATGCCGTCAGTCTCCTTTCTTCCCTGCCAGGATACCCAATCTTAGCACGCCGTGAAGGCTCAAACAAGACTGCTTATCGCCACGTTGACTTCGCGTGGGCAGACACAACGGCACTGCTATCATCCGACCGAGCAGGATTTCACTGTTTCATGTATATTAGACCATGCCGTCAGGTGAACGTGGTGAGTAGATACATGTCAGGGTTCAAGATAGTTTCCGATTTCCATCTCACTGGTGACCAGCCGCAGGCTGTCGATCGGCTGGTTGACGGTCTGAGCAGAGGCTATCGGGACCAGACACTGCTTGGAGTCACCGGCAGCGGCAAGACCTTCACAATGGCCAACATAATCGCTAGAGCGGACAGGCCCGCCCTGATCATCTGTCACAACAAGACCCTGGCCGCTCAGCTAGCAACCGAGTTCAAGGAGTTCCTCCCTGAGAATGCGGTGGAGTATTTTGTCAGCTATTATGACTACTATCAGCCCGAGGCCTACATCCCGAGCACCGACCTCTATATTGAGAAAGAGACCGAGATTAACGAGGAGATCGACAAGCTGCGTCATGCGGCCACCATGTCACTTCTCACCCGCAGGGACATCGTCATCGTGGCTTCTGTCTCCTGCATCTACAGCCTGGGTGCTCCTGAGGAATACCGAAGTTTTGTCCTCACCATAGAAAAGAACAAGCAGTACCGACGAGACAAACTCGCCCGCCACCTGGTGGATATGCAGTACGAGAGAAACGACCATGACTTCACCAGGGGCAGGTTCCGGATCCGAGGCGACACTCTGGAGATCCAGCCGGCCTACGAGGAGACTGCCCTCAGGGTGGACTTCTGGGGACACGAGGTTGAACGCATTGTACAGATCGACCCTCTGACCGGCGAGTTGCTGGCTGACCGCGAGCGAGTCGATATCTACCCTGCCAAGCACTTTGTTACCTCTCAGGAGAAACTGCTGGCGGCGATTGAGGACATCAAGGTAGAGCTTCAAGAACGACTGGCCGAGCTAAGGGGCCAGGCAAAGCTACTGGAAGCCCAGAGGCTCGAGGCACGGACCAACTACGACCTTGAGATGCTCAAAGAAGTTGGTTACTGCGCCGGGGTGGAGAACTACTCCCGGCATCTTCAGCGCAGGGCACCGGGGAGCCAGCCCTGGACCCTGCTTGATTACTTCCCTGATGATTTCCTGTTGTTCATCGATGAATCCCATATGACCCTGCCGCAGATAAGGGGGATGTACCACGGCGATACTGCCCGCAAGCAGACACTGATCAACTACGGCTTCAGGCTGCCTTCGGCACTCGACAACCGTCCTCTCAGCTTTGACGAGTTTGACAGGCATATCAACCAGATCATCTACGTGTCCGCTACGCCCAAGCCCTATGAATATGAGCGCAGCCAACAGGTAGTCGAGCAGTTAGTGCGCCCTACCGGGCTGCTCGAGCCTACCGTGGAGGTCAAGCCGGTAGAAGGACAGATCGATGACCTGATCTACCAGATAAAGAGCAGGGTAGCCAAGGGGGAGCGCTGTCTGGTAACCACCCTGACCAAGCGTATGGCGGAGGAACTGAGTGACTACCTGAAGGAGATGGAGATCAGGACACATCACCTGCATGCGGAGGTGGACACCCTGGAACGGGTAGAGATACTGCGAGACCTGCGCCTGGGAGTCTATGATGTTGTAGTAGGCATCAATCTCCTTCGCGAAGGATTGGACCTGCCCGAGGTTAGCCTGGTGGCCATACTAGATGCCGACAAAGAGGGCTACCTCAGGTCCGAGGAGGCGCTCCTCCAGAATATGGGGCGCGCGGCCAGACATCTCAACGCCCATGTCATAATGTATGCCGACACCGTTACCCGGTCGATGCAGAAGGCCATAGAGGAAGTCGGCCGGCGTCGCCGCATCCAGGAGGCCTACAACAGGGAGCATGGCGTGACTCCCCGGGGCATCAAGAAAGCGATCAGGGACATAACAGAGCGAGTTCAAGCCGTAGCGGAGACGAGGGCCAAATACATGGACACCCCCGTTTCAAGAGAGGAGATAGCCGGGCTTATCAGGCAACTGGAGTCCCAGATGAAGACCGCAGCCAAGAATCTCGAGTTCGAGAAGGCCGCCATGATCCGTGACCGGATCATCGAGTTAAGGAAGGATGAGGAACTGGTGTCACCGATAACGATGCGGCAGGAACAGGCCAACTATGCGAAGCAAAGCCGATAGCCCTCGGTCGATGTCGATTGGTGCGATTGCCAGGGCGCAAAGTCCGAATATTGCACCTCCCGGCAAGAGGCACTGTTACTTGAGAGGAGTGGGTATCTTCCTGTTTGTGTCGGTCTTGATGGCCGGCCTGACAGGCTGTCCTCCCGGTCCCATCGAGATCCGCGACTGGCATGAGCTCCACGCGGTCAGGGATGATCTGGAGGAAGACTACGTTCTGGTGAACGACCTGGATGCCGCCACGCCTGGTTACGCGGAGTTGGCCGGCCCGTCGGCCAACGGAGGGAGAGGCTGGGAGCCGATTGGAACAACTGATGCGGGCTTTACCGGCAGCTTCAACGGGCAGGGCTATGAGATAAGGGACCTACATATCAACCGCCCTGACGAGGATTACGTGGGCCTGTTCTCCCGCATCTCCTGGATACGACATATAGAGAATTTCGGGGTCATCGAGAACGTCGGTGTGATTGATGCAGACGTGACCGGCAAGGCCAAGGTGGGCGCCCTGGTGGGGCATAACGGGGGCATTGTCAGAAACTCTTATTCAGGCGGCACAGTGACCGGCAGCGAGCGTGTCGGCGGCCTGGTGGGTTGGAACCAGCACACCTTAAGGAACTCCTACTCCAGTTGTACGGTCACGGGCGACAGTGCTGTCGGCGGCCTGGTCGGCGATAACTGGACCCGCAGCACCATCAGCGATTCGTATGCTACCGGCAGCGTATCCGGCTCTTCGAAGGTCGGTGGACTAGTGGGCTGGAACTACCACGCGTATGTGCACCGATCCTATTCTACCGGCGCGTTAAGCGGCGAAGACCGTGTTGGAGGTCTGATAGGAGGCAGGATGGAGGGCATCGTGAGCGATTCGTTCTGGAATGCCGAGTCCTCCGGCATGGCAATCAGCGACGGGGGGGCGGGCAAGACCACGGCCGATATGCGTAGCATGGCGACTTTCGTAGATACGACAACGACAGGACTGGACGAGCCCTGGAGAATGACGTCAGTGTCTCCAGGCGAGACCGACCCTGCCTACGCGTGGAATATCGTTGACGGACAGACTTATCCCTTCCTGAGCTGGCAGGAGGTGGGTTGACGCCACTGCTGACAATGCCGCCTGCCATACTGAGCTTTGAGCCAGACTGTGGATCAGGCCTTACCAACCCGGCTACGCCTGACCATGCTTGCTTGACAACACGGGCGGGCAGGCATACCATGAGATAGGATTAACATAGATGCATGAGGAGGTGAAGCATGTACAGAGTGGCCAATACGAGAATATGTCGTTTCATCGCAACGATTAGCGCATTCCTGATCATAGTAGCGTTGATTGCAGGTATGGCAGGCTGTGATCGCGGCGAGTATGTCCTCAGCATCTCGAGTACCGTGGGCGGCACGGTGACCAGCCCGGGCGAAGGCAACCTGGCATACCCCAGCGGCGCGACAGTCATCCTGATGGCGCAGGCAGATCCAGGCTACCGATTTGTTAGATGGACGGGCGATGTGCGCTCAATAAAGGATGCTGAATCCGCCTCAACCATGATCGCCGTCAGGGGTAACTACTCGATCACGGCCAACTTCGAGTGGGCCCCGTAGCAGATTAGGTGGCGCACGCTGTCCCCGCGTGCGGCGGATTTCTGATCACTTTATGTCAACCGGCATTCGGGCCTTGACGTCCTGACATTTCGCGCGATAGGGGATCGACTGTCACCAGGACCGTGTAAGCACCCGGAAAATGACTGGACATTTCCGTTATGACCCTCTTCTTTTCTTCATCCCAATAAAGTAAAATAGATGTTCTAAGGGCGGCGCGTCCAGGGAGACATATGACGAAGATCAGAGCAACAGCGGACGACATAACGCAAGTTGAGGCGGACGCTATCGTGGTCAACCTTTTTGAGGGAGTGGACCAGCCGGCCGGGGCCACTGCCGCTGTGGACAGGGCCCTGGACGGGGCTGTTAGCTCGTTGATCAGGCGCGGTGAGATCAAGGGCAAGTTCGGCGAGGTGGGCATCGTTCATTCGTTTGGCCAACCCCCGCTGATCAGCGCAGGGATTGTGGCGATAGCCGGATTGGGCAAACCTGAGGCCTTCGATGCGGATAGGATCCGCGGGGTGAGCGCCGAGTTCTGTCGAGCACTGCGCAAGTTGAACTGCCGCAGGATAGCTACGATACTCCATGGTGCCGGCACAGGCGGCATTGAGCCTGAATCGTGTGCTCAGGCCATCACGGAGGGAGCGCTGCTGGGGCTCTATGCCTTCACCAAGTACAAGAAGCCAGAACACGAGGACATTGCGGAGATACTGCTGGTGGCAAGGGAGGAAGGCCTGGTGCCGCTTCTGGACGCAGCTATCGACAGGGGAAGGGTGGCCGCCGAAGCCACCAACCTGGCCCGTGATATGGTCAATGAGCCTGCCAACTATATGACGCCCGGCCGGATGGCTGAGACCGCCGAAGCCCTAGCCGCCGAACACGGCCTGCAATGCAAGGTATTGGACCGAGAGGACATGGAGGCGATGGGCATGGGGGCACTGTCAGGGGTAGCCAGAGGCAGCAACCAGCCTCCAAAGCTGATCACACTAAGCTATAAGACCGACGCAAGTTCAAACAGCGGCCTCGGTTTCCTGGGCAAGGGCATTACCTTCGACTCGGGAGGCATCTCGATCAAGCCCTCCGACGGAATGGGTGAGATGAAGAGCGACATGGCGGGCGCTGCCGCCGTGATCGCAGCGCTGGTCGCCATTGCCCGCCTCAAGCCGCAGATCAACGTCACGGCAGTTACCCCCGTTGCCGAGAACCTGCCCAGCGGCTCCGCTCTCAGACCCGGGGACGTGCTCAGGGCCATGAACGGTAAGACCATAGAGGTGATAAGCACAGATGCAGAAGGAAGGCTCATTCTGGCCGATGCCCTGTGCTATGCCCGGAAGCTCGGCCTGTCCCCCCTGGTAGACGTAGCCACCCTGACCGGAGCCTGCCGGATTGCGCTGGGCACCCGCTATGCCGGCCTGTTTGCCAACGACCAGGACCTGGCGAGTAGAATCCTCAACGCGGCGCAAAGAACCGGCGAGGGAATCTGGCGAATGCCCCTGCCCGATGAATACAGGGAGCAGATCAAGAGCGACATCGCCGACATCAAGAACACAGGTGAGAGGCCGGGCGCCGCCATCACCGCAGCTCTCTTTCTGTCAGAGTTTGTTGAGGATACGCCCTGGGCGCATATGGATATCGCCGGTCCTGCCTACGGCAACAAGGAGAGCGGCTATCTGCTGAAAGGAGCGACAGGATTCGGAGTGAGAACGCTGCTCGAGCTGGCCCTGCAAGAGGCGAAGAGCCAGGAGGTGACATGAAGATTAAGTGGTTAGGACACGCCTGTTTCTTGATTACAGCGAAAGATGGCCTGCGGATAATGACCGACCCCTATGCCGTCGGTGGAGGGATCAAGTATGCTCCTGTGACCGAAGCCGCCGATATCGTTACGGTAAGCCATGACCACGGCGACCATAGCAACGCTTCAGCTGTGCAGGGGAAACCCGAGGTGGTCAAGGGCAGCGGCGCCAGAGTAGCCCGAGGCATTCAACTCAGGGCCATCGCCACATACCATGATCAGTCTCAGGGCAAGCAGAGAGGACCCAACACGGTGTTCTGTTTCGAGGTAGATGGCATAAGGCTCTGTCATCTTGGCGACCTGGGACATCAACTAGACCCAGGGCAGGTCAAGGAGATCGGTGCCGTCGACATCCTGTTTGTTCCTGTGGGCGGTTTCTACACCATTGATGCCGCCATCGCCAACCGGACAGTTGATCAACTGAACCCCAGAGCAGTAATACCGATGCATTTCCGAACAGCCAGATGTGACTATCCCATCGCGGATGTCGAGGACTTCCTCAAGGGCAAGGCAGACGTGACCAGGCTTGAGGGCAGTGAAGCTGAGTTCGAACCAGACAGTCTGCCGGCCCCTACTCGAGTAGTGGTGCTGCAGCCGGCTCTGTGATTGCGGAGATACCCCCACTGATATGAAGACGCTGATTGTGAAGGACTCGGACTTCGTGTTCACACCTCCGCCGCAGCTTGCCTGGGCAAGGCGGGTTCTGATCAAGCCTTGTGCCGGTTATGCGCTGCCATACCCCGTTACCACGAGCTCCAAGCTACTGAACACGATCATCCGGGGCATCAGGAAGGTCAGTAATGCCGATATCCTGATTGCCGATGGCACACCCAGTGGGGAATCGATATACCCGATATACCAGGCTCTGGGCTACAGCTTCCGGCATGTGCTTATGCTCGACATCAGGGATTCCATTTTCATCGAGGTGCAGAACCCTTTGATCCAGTTCTACGCTGTGGAAAGCTTCTGGGTGCCTAACGTGGTCCTGCGCAGCGACTTCCTGATCAGCGTCACCCCCTTCAAGGTCTCCCACAACTCGGGACACTTCAGTGTGGCAAACCTGCTGAGTCTACTGCCGGTCAGTAAATACCATCTGGGCCGAGCAAGTGGTTGGGGAGCCCTCTATGAGTTGGGCGTCGAGAAGGTGCTTGCCGACCTCTACTTCACCCTGCCTTTCGATCTGGGTATCATAGAAGCCAGTCAGAAGTTCTGCTACAGTGATGACCCCACACAAGGAGAAGCGGAGGACTACGGGAAGATCCTGGCGGGCGAACCGCAGGAGGTTGATCTTCAGGCCTCGGAGATAGCAGGAGTTGACTGCGAGCACCTGAGACTCATCACTGAGGGCAGAGATCAACTCGAAGACTAGCCTGTCTCAGTGTCTTATGCTGAAGTCGGCGAACTGCCGCGAATAGTCAGCCCACTCGGTCTCAACGCGTTCAACATGGGCTCCCGACGGGCCCACCTTCAGTCGCTCGACCAAGCTAGTTAGCCGCGGCCTCTCTCCCTCAGCCTGAACCTCCACGGCATCGCCGCCGGGCAGGTTGCGCACATATCCGGTTAGACCCAGTTCCCTCGCTGTATTGCGAACGAAGTGTCTGAAGAAGACACCCTGCACCCGTCCGTAGACGGTGGCCGAGAGATGGGCCTTGTCAGCCAGTTCCTGGTTCGGCATGGATGGGTTCATTCTCCTCTATCCTGACATTCAGTGTCGACGCCTTGCCGCTAGCGTTCTCCTTCCTGTTAGCGAAAGGCACCCAAGGCACGGGCGTTGTCCAGCCGACTCAAGCCTGCTGCGCGGGCCAGTGACAAAGCTTCAGCCAATTCGGCATATGACACCCGACGCTCCAGGCCTGGAACCTCAAACGCCCTATGGCAGGGATGGTACTGAGCCATGACATTGACATACGTGTCGCGAGAGATGTTCCTGCTGATGTAGTCCACTATTCCCCGTGTTCCCGCCAGGCCCTGAGGCAACACCAGGTGACGCACCAGAAGCCCCCGTCGAGCCACGCCCTGTTCATCCATCTCCAGGTCGCCCACCTGCCGGTGCATCTCCTTCACAGCTGCCCGGTTGTAATGAGGATAGCCCTTGCAGCCCGACAGTCTGCCAGCAATCTCATCATCGTCATACTTCATGTCCGGCATATAGATGTCGATGATGCCGTCAAGTATTCTTAAGGTCTCCACCGAGTCGTAGCCACCGCTGTTGTACACCAGAGGGAGATGCAGGCCCGACCCGGCGGCTAGCTCCAATGCCTCCAGTACCTGTGGAACTACGTGGCTCGGAGACACCAGGTTGATATTGTGACAACCGCTGCTCTGCAGCGAGAGCATCACCTCAGCAAGCTGTTCCCTGCTCACATCCGACCCTTCTCCTAGATGGCTGGTACAGTAGTTCTGACAGAACAGACAGTTCAGATTGCAGTTAGCGAAGAAAATGGTGCCCGAACCACCACTACCCACCAGGGGGCGCTCCTCGCCGAAGTGGGCTCCGTAGCTGGACAAGACCGCCTGCCGCGATGTTCGACATCGGCCTGCATCGCCGGCCAGGCGGTTGACGCCACAGCCATGGGGACATACCTGGCAGCTCTCAAGCAGTTGCAGAGCCGCAACCACCCGCTGCCTCAATTCGCCGCTGCGGTGAAGCTCCAGGTAAGCTGTCAATTCCGCCTATTCCTCGTACTCCTCAGCAGGCTTCCTCTTCTTCTTTATCACCTCAGTCACCGGCTGCGGGACAAGCTCCGAAATCGGCTTACCCTTCTGCGTTCCCTTCTTTGGTTTCTTGGCTTCTCTCTTTCGATAGTCTCCTCGTCTAGCCATGGTTACTCCTCAGCCTTTCCCAGGCCGCCCTGGCTGCCTGGCTTTCAGCGCCTTTCTTACTCATTGCTGTCCCCCTGCCCAGGGGCTCTCCCTCAACCACAATCTCCACGGTAAACTGCTTGCTGTGGTCAGGGCCGGTAGCTTCAACCAGACGGTAGACCGGTGTTGCCCTTTTCTGCCCCTGGATGAACTCCTGCACCAGAGCCTTGTAGTTGAGGATGGTCCTCCCCGCCTTTATCCCTACCAGCTCTGGCTTGAGCTGCCTCAGGATGAACTGCCGGGTCCTGGTCAGTCCCTGGTCCAGGTACAGAGCACCGATGAACGCTTCCAGGGCGTTCGCCAGATTGCTCGCCTTAGTCCTCCCTCCGTTAGCATCCTCGCCCTGGCCTAGCAGAAGCCAATCGCCAAACCCCAGGGCAGAGGCAAGTTCCGCCAGGGTATCCCGGCAGACCAGAGAGGCACGGATCTCAGTCAGTCTTCCCTCAGCTAGATCCGGAAAATCCCTGTACAACCTCTCCGTTACAACGAAGTTAAGAACGGCGTCGCCCAGAAACTCAAGGCGCTCGTTGCTGAGCACCGCCAGGCCGCGGTTTTCGTTCAGATAGGACGGATGCACGAAAGCTTGCTCCAGCAGGCGTTCGTGGCAGAAGGATACCCCTATCCTTCTCTGGCAGTCATCCCAGTCAACCATGGTCGAGGTCAAGTATACCAACAACGGCTAGCTGGCTCAACCCATCTCCATCGTACGGATTCCTAGCCCTGCAAGCAGACATCTACCTCCAACTCCTGACATGCGGGCACAAGTGGCGAACGCACCTCTTGATCTGGATTGAACAGATCGCGTCAACTTGGAGTGTCGCCGGCAACCCGGTAGTGATGAACGCCTCTTCTTACGAACGTATCTGCACCTGAATCACAGGTGCTGTTAGGCACCTAACACTTCGCTCCCGTTCTTGGGCGCTCCTTCACTCTGATGTTATAATGGCCACGAACCCCTCATGGATATTCTAGCCACCCTCAGTCCCCCACAAAGAGAAGCCGTTGAAGCCGTCGAAGGCCCAGTGCTCATTCTGGCCGGACCGGGCAGCGGCAAGACCCGGGTGATCACCCATCGGGTCGCCTATCTTGTCAAGGTCTGCGGCGTGAGTCCTTACCGCATCATGGCCGTGACCTTCACCAACAAAGCCGCCCGGGAGATGAGAGAGAGATTGGAGCAGCTTCTTGGACAGGGCGCCGAGTCTCTGACTTTGGGCACCTTCCATGCTATATGCGCGCGGATTCTCCGTCGAGAGGGGAAGGCCATAGGGCTCGAGTCAAGATTTGCCATCTACGACGAAGATGACCAGTTAAGCTTGGTCAAACAGACCCTAGAGGAACTGAATATCGATCCCAAGCGGTATGCTCCCAGGGCCGTACGATCGGCCATAGGAGCCGCCAAGAGCCGGCTCATCGGCCCTGATAGATACGCTCAGATGATAGGCAGCTACTTTGAAGAGATAGTACACAGGGTCTACCAGCGCTATCAAGATTTGCTGGGCCAGAGTCAGGCGGTGGATTTCGATGACTTGCTGATGAAGACCGTGCAGCTATTCCAGGACCATGCTCAGGTCCTGAACCGTTACCAATCACGGTATGTCCACGTCATGGTCGACGAATTCCAGGACACGAACATAGTCCAGTACATGTTGGTGAAGCAGCTATCGGGCAAATACCGGAACCTCTGTGTGGTGGGCGATCCCGACCAATCGATCTACTCCTGGAGATTCGCCGATTTGCGCAACATACTGAGCTTCGAGAAGGACTATCCCGAAGCTAAAGTGGTCTTGCTGGAGCAGAATTACCGCTCCACCAAGACCATCCTGGAGGCAGCCTCAGATGTCATTTCGGCGAACGTGCAGCGCAAGCAGAAGAAACTGTGGACGGGGAATGAAGACGGAGCCTCGGTAACCGTAATCGAGAACTACAGTGCTGAAGAAGAGGCTCAATCTGTGGTCACCGAGATCGAGAGGCTCAACATGCTAGAGCAGATACCGCTCAAGGATTGTGCCGTCATGTACAGGGTCAATGCTCAATCACGAGCTCTGGAGGAAGCTCTCCTGAGATATGGTGTTCCTTACAGACTGGTCGGTGGCACCCGTTTCTACCAGCGGAAAGAGGTCAAGGACATAATCGCCTACCTCAAGCTCATCTACAATCCCCAGGACAATGTGAGCCTGACACGGATACTGAATGTTCCCAGCAGAGGCATCGGGCCCCGCACACTGGGTCAGCTTCAATCCTGGATAAGGACCCATGACACGTCTCTCCTCGAAGCCTTGAGACATATGAGTCGTGATGACCCCGCCGCAAAAGCCAGGGAATCGCTGCCACCGCGCATACTGCAGGCACTGGCCGGATTTGATGCTCTCTTACAGGGACTCATTGTCCAGGGCAGCAAACTGAGTCCCTCCGGCCTGGTGGACGAGATCCTGCTGCAAACCGGATACCGACAGTATATTCTGGACAAGGAGGGCGGAGACGAGAAATGGGAGAACATAATGGAGTTGCGCAGTGTTGCCGGGGAATATGACGAACTGGACCCTGATGAGGCTCTGGGCACCTTTCTGGAAAAAGTGAGCCTGGTTGCAGACATCGACGAACTGGACGGAACGACCGACGCCGTGACTCTGATCACGCTGCATCAGGCTAAGGGGCTGGAGTTCCCCGTGGTCTTCATTGTCGGCCTTGAGGAGGGAATCCTGCCCCACAGACGGGCGTTCGAGGACCATGCTGAGATGGAAGAAGAGCGCCGTCTCTGCTACGTGGGAATGACGCGAGCCGGGAAGCGTCTCTACCTCCTCCGCAGTTACCGTCGCAGCCTGTTCGGCGGGAGCACTGCCAATCCACCCTCTCGCTTCCTCGAGGACATATCACCCCATCTGATAGGCCCGGGAGGACGATACGCGGACAGCACGACCCCTCCACCCGAGCCTCGCCTTGTTCGAGAACCCCGGCCGCGATTTCACCAAACAGATACCCTGAACCTCAAGGTCGGCGACCACGTCCACCACACCAAATTCGGCTGCGGAATAGTGATGAACTGCAGCCCCACCAGGGACGATCAGGAGTTGACCGTAGTCTTCGAAGGGGCGGGGGTTAAGAAACTGCTGGCCAGCCTGGCACCACTGGAGAAGCTCGACAGAGACCCCAACCCTTCCTGAGAGGCTGTTGACAGGATACACGGAACCGTGTAGAATGTAGCATACATGGCTATCAAGATTCTAGCGAGTGAGGTGGCCTCCAAGATTGCCGCCGGCGAGGTTATCGAGAGGCCGGCGTCGGTGATCAAGGAACTGATTGAGAACTGCCTCGACGCTGCAGCCACCCAGATTGCGGTTGAGGCCCAGGGCGGCGGCGTGGAGTTGATCAAGGTGAGCGATAATGGGACGGGCATAGCTTCCTCCGAGCTGGAGCTCGCCTTCCACAGGTACGCCACTAGCAAGATAGGCGACCTTGAGGACCTGGAGAGAATTTCCAGCCTGGGCTTCCGTGGTGAGGCCCTGCCCAGCATCGCGGCTGTCGCAGACGTCGAAGTCCTCACAAAAACGCCGTCACATCCCACCGCTGATTACATATGCCTGAGAAACGGCGAGGTGGTGCGCAGAGAAACCCGGGCCAGAGCTCAGGGCACAACTGTCACAGTCAACCGCCTGTTTCGCCACTTCCCGGCACGGCTGAAGTTTCTCAAGTCCACCAGCACAGAGAACGGCCACATCGCCAATCTAGTGAGCCAGTATGCCCTGGCTTTCCCCGAGGTTAGGTTCAGCTTGACTCTCGATGGGCGCGGGAGCATTGGCTCCCCGGGAGACGGAGACCTGCGTCAGGCGGTAAGCGCTATATATGGGCCGGAGCTAGCCCAGGTTATGCTCAAGATAGAACACAGGGACGGCCTGGCCAAAGTCAGCGGCCTGATAGGACCGCCTGCCTCAGCGCGCTCCTCTCGCAACTGGCTCAGCTTCTTCGTTAATCGCAGGTGGGTGCGCAGCGCCTTGCTGATCCGGGCGACCACTGAAGCCTATCGCGGCTTACTACCCGACGGCAAGCACCCTGTCGTTGTGATCAATGTGTGGCTGCCGCCCCAGGAACTGGATGTCAATATCCACCCCGCCAAGGCCGAGGTCAAGTTCTGTCACGAACAGGCTGTGTTTGGCGAAGTGAGAAAAGCGATAGAGCAGGCATTGGCCAGGACACCCATACCTGCCAGCCCCAAGGCGGTGCCCTTCTGGCCCGGCTACGGCCAGTGGCAGAGCCCGCGCATGATAATGGACAATGAGCCCGTCTTCGCCGTTGCCCAACTGCCTACCATGGAGTTGCCTGTTCTGCGGATACTGGGGCAGATGGCCGGCACCTATATCATCGCCGAGGGTCCTGACGGTCTCTATCTCATCGACCAGCACGCCGCCCATGAGCGCATACTCTATGACCGGATACTGGGCCAGCTGTCGCGGAGGGAAGTCGAGGTCCAGGGACTACTGGAGCCCATAACTATGGAACTCAGCCCAAGAGAGGAAGAGACTCTGAGAAGTATCATGGAATCTCTGGTTGAATTCGGCTTCTCCATTGAGCCCTTCGGGAACAGGAGCTATCTGATACGCGCCATCCCGGCTCTCATGGCAGCGGCGGACATCGTCGACACCGTGACCATACTGCTGGACACCCTTTCCGGCAAGGGCGGGCGTGATAGCTGGGAGGAGAAGATAGCTCAATCCCTGGCCTGTCATGGCTCTATCAGGGCCGGCCAGCAGCTGAGTAGTGAGGAGATGAGCGAGTTAGTGAAGCAACTGGAACAGACCGGGCAACCACGTGCCTGTCCCCACGGCAGGTCCACCATGATTCACCTGAGTTCGCATCGACTAGAAAAGGAGTTCGGTAGGATAGGCTAGCCCTAACTGCGGCCGTCAGGTAAGCTGGAGTGTCTACAGGCAGGCCTCTGCTCTTGGCTGTAAGTCGACAGGCGTCGCCATGTATGGATATTCACTGCAGCCGATAATCGTAGTCGCTTCAGGCTGGTCGTTTTGTCGAGGTTTGCCGGGCCGTGCTACAATTGTCTCACCGAGGCATTCGTATGTATCGGTGCGGATGTAGCGGCGGAGGACAGCAGATCATAGTCTAGACAGGAGAGATTCCCATGGATCAGTCTCACGCGCAGGATATTGCCGGCAGAATCATCGACAACATTCAGAAGGTCATCATAGGCAAGGCACAGGCGGTAGAGCTGGCAGTCATTGCACTGCTCAGTCAGGGGCACATCTTGATAGAGGACGTGCCTGGAGTGGGCAAGACCATGCTGGCCAAGAGCCTGGCGCGGTCGACAGACTGCGTCTTCAGGCGTATACAGCTAACGCCGGACATGCTTCCCAGCGACATCACGGGCGTGTCGATATTCAACCAACAGAGCCGTGAATTCGAGTTCCGTCCGGGGCCCATCCTGGGACAGATCGTACTGGCGGACGAGATCAACCGTGCCACTCCCAAGACCCAGTCCGCCCTTCTGGAGGCGATGGAGGAGCGACAGGTCACGGTGGACGGTACAACGCATAAGATTGCCGCCCCTTTCATGCTCATGGCAACTGAGAACCCCATCGAGCATGAGGGCATTTTCCCACTGCCGGAGGCACAGCTCGACCGCTTCATGATCCGCATACAACTGGGCTATCCCTCGTTTGCTGACGAGATGTCCATAATAGATAGTCAGCGCCTGCAGCATCCCATCGACGGCCTCGGTGCCGTGGCCAGCGCAGATGAAGTCAGCGAAGCACAGTCAGCCATACGGGAGGTCTTCGTTCACGACCAGGTTAAGCGGTACATAGTCTCGCTGGTCCACGCCACACGGGCTCACGACGATGCCGCGTTGGGCGCCTCACCCCGGGCAGGGCTGGCTTTGTTCCGCTCATGCCAGGCGCTGGCGCTACTGCGGGGGCGAGACTATGTCCTGCCAGACGATGTCAAGGAGTTGGCCGTGCCGGTGATGGGGCACCGGGTGATCGTCACTCCGTCAGCCCGCATGAAGCGTGTGGAGACACACCGCATCATTGAAGATGTAATCGAGCAGGTAGCGGTGCCCGGTGGTCGCGCTACGGGCTGGGTTGACACGACCCGCGACTAACAACACAACGACCTGGACAGCCAGAGTCGCCCGGAGGCGGCACGGGGGATTCGCTCTGCGCCTTACATCTATGAGGGCTGGATACCGCCAGAAAGATCGGCCGCAGATTCTGCCTATCTTAACCAGAATCTGCGCGGCAGAAGACCCTGGAAGGCGCGGACCAGCAACCGGTTGCGCACGCGCGGCCACGCCTCTGTGATACGCGACCTATCGGCACCCGTCACTTTATACCTACCGTAGCAGGCACGGACATACGTGTCCACTACCGTTTCCAGTTCTGACGACACATCCGGCAGCGTAGACGCCAGTCTCCGACCATATTCGTAAGGCGTGGAGTTCGCCTGCGGAGGCAGCCCGCTCAGTACACCAAGGTTGCCAATTCTTGCATAGGCCACACGCGGCTCTGCAACAGGTCCCAGCAGACGTCTCCACAGCAGCCAGACGATCACTACCATAAGACCCAAGCCCAGCGACACGCCCAGCGGCCGTGCATACCACGGAGCGGCCACCCCGATAATCTCTCCATCCGCCGGAGGTTTTTCACTGCGTTCACTGTCACCGGGAGAAGGGCCGATCCCTTCGTCGATATCCCCAGGCGGAGGGGGAGCAGGCCATCCACGGGCAACGAGCGGGTAAGCGGGCGTGGGTTCAAAAGGTATCCAACCATACCCCGGGAAAAACACCTCGCTCCAGCTGTGGCTGTCTCGCACAATAAACTTCGTCGGCCCGGCCTGCCATTCGTCAGCCGGAAGCGTTATCGTCTCGTCAGGCGGCAGTGGATCCATAACCTCTCCAGGCCCATATCCCACCGCCATGCGGGCCGGCACTCCGGACACGCGGAGCAGAACGGTCATGGCCGAGGCGAAGTACTGGCAATATCCTTTGTCAAGCTCAAACAGGAAGTAATCGACGCCGCACGCGCCGGGGGGCGGTGCCTCAATCTCCAGCGAATAGTCAAGAGTGCGCAGATAATCGCGAACGGCTACGGCCTTCTCGTACGGGTTATCGATCCCTCCTGTCAGTTCCTGCGCCAGTTCCATGACTCGAGGTGACAGAGCATCCGGAAGCTGCAGGTACCTGTCCAGGACCCAACCAGCATAGTCGGTACCCGCAGCACGCAAATCACCTGCAGTCGCTGTCGGCACAAGCACAGCAGCACGATATGAACTGCCTGCCGCCACCGTGTCTGTACTACGCACCGAAACCACGTCCAAGGGGACAGCCATACGCCGCTCGACGGTTACCCCTTCAACTCCTTCGCTGCCGTAGCTCCAGGAAACCACCCACATGTCCTCAGGCAGCACGGACCTGATCTCAGATTCGGTTAGCGGTCGGGCAGGGGCACCGCTCAGTTCCTGTAGCAGCAGAACAGACCGCTGCAGGTCCAGCGGGAGATCTCCGAATTCGAGGGATGACCTCAGTCCGCCCTCCGAAACTGACAGCTGATAACGAGCGGGCTCCAGCACATCCAGTCGGTAGCCAAGTGACATATTCACGGGATGGCCGCTCAAGTACAGAGGTTCTCCCGCTGCCAGGGAAACAAGACCCCTCACAGTCACCTCTACCGCCTGTAGCTTCCGAAACTCATCTGCTACTCCCTGCTCTGGCACCCAGTCTGCGGACACCAGACGGGTATCGCTGGTTGACCATCCATCGCCACTGTAGAAGTCGTAGCTTCTGGCCCGCAGGTACAGTGCTAAGGGCGCTTCAACGATTAGAACAGGCTCTTCTCTCAGTGTTATGCCCCCTCCAAAGGGCTGAGCGTCGCCGAAGTAGTGTGCCGAGTCCGTCTTCCTCACCTGCACTCCCACCAGAACCCTCGCCAATTCGTCGCCCATGGCTCTCACCGGGTAGTTGATCCTCTGCCATGCTGCAGCGACGGGGTCAATCCTGACCGCCTGCAGAGGCAGCAAGGAGGTCACCAAAAGGACGGCCAATGCAAACCAGAGCCCATCGGGCAGGCGGATCCCTGACTCATCCCGTAGATGCTGTATGCCGCTGTCCCTCCAGCCGTGTTGTCGCTCCAGAGTGAACATGCGCGCAATCAGAAGCAGGGCCATGAACAGGTACGGATACAGGTGAATCAACTGTTCCCTAGCAGGAAGGGTCGTCAGGCTGGCCACCAGGATGATTCCTCCGGGAAGCACGGCTCCCCATGTGTTATGCTTACGGAACAGAAACCATGCCGATACGAAGCCCACCAGCCACGAGGTCAACAGGAGAAAGAGGCTAAAGGGCAGCGTGTCGGCGCTGGTGCCGCCGCCAGCAAAAGCCTGCCACCATGCGACCAGACGGGCACCAACCTCCGCGAACCGGTCGAGGGTGCTCGCCTCTTCGGCCAGACCGGTAAGCCGATAGAAGCTAACGAAGAGACCAACAAGCAAGCCGCCAAACGCTAATCGCCATGGTCCAAACCGCAGCTTGGCGAGAATAAGGCCTAGCAGCACACCGTAGAGTGCCGCACTGTACAATCCCGGTGTCGGTACCCACTGCGCACTGTCCATCGCCCAAACCGCCAGCAATACACAGAGCAGCAAGAGCAGGAACGTCATCCAGCCCTCGCTAGGGCCCCTCACAACCTGCCACAGCAAAGCCTTAGCACGCTCAGCAGCGCGCTCTGCGCCGGTCTTAACCCGCGTCAGTGCACGATGCGCGGCCCTGCTCAACGTTCCTATCTCCGTCTTCATCTTTCCACTCTACTATGTGCCAGCAGTCGACATCAGTTCGCGCACTCCCGGTTGCTCAGAGAGGGGCAGCTCATGCGCACGCACAGGGTGGGACAGCGCCAGGGGAAGCAAGTCTCCTTTGCGGATCACATAGGCCGGAATCCCTGCGCTTACAAGCTCCGTCACCACCTGAGAACGGGACCGGTCTCCTCCGAAGCTGGCGGGATCGACCAGCACCACTACGATGTTGAGGCCGCGGAAGGCCAGGTTTAGCAGTAGGGACACCCACTCGGTGTCGGTGGAAGAGGTTACCACAAGTACCGAAGCGAACCTGCCGAATCTGGTCGCGTTCAGCGAAAGGACGTCGCTCAAGGAAACGTCGCCCTCGGTCCGGGAGCGGGCCAGTGTCTCCGACACTCTGGACATCTGCTGTGTGCCGCTCCCCAGGGGCAGAATGTAATCTTGATCGCCGTAGGCAATCAGCCCGGTCGAACGCTCCTCGGCAAGAGCAAGGTTTGCCAGCGATGCAGCGGCGGCAACAGCATACTCATCCGTCTTCTCCATGCCAGCGCTCTCCTGAACCTCCTGCTCCAGGTCCAGAACAATCCACACCTCGCCGTATCCCCCTGAGTCGAACTCCTTGGACATAAGTTGACCACGCCTGGCGGTGGACGGCCAGTGAATGCGATTCAAGCTATCCCCGGGGCTGTACTCGCGAACAGTACCCGCATGAGAACTGCGAGTCTCGGGGCGATGGACCACCCTTTCATTGCCAGAGAGGCCGGCCACCGGAAGGCCGAAATAGGGCAACTCCACAATAGGCGGGTAGACCACTGCCTTGATGACATCACCCTCTGTTTTCTGTGCGTGGAATAGTCCCAGAGGGTCGCTGCCACGTGCCACCAGCGGCCCGATGGTATAGACGCCCCGGGCGCAGCAAAATCTCTCCGCCTTCCACGCTTCCCAGCCGCGGGGAGGCAATTCGGCAGCTCCTCCACGCACATCGCCAGGCATATCGCTGACCTGCACGATTTCGATCCAGCCGGAAGGCAAGGGAGATTCATTGCATACATAGATGGACCCCTCAAGCGTGTCACCCACCTGCGCCACCGTCGCTTGCTCTTCCACCCACATACGCAGGCGGGACAGATTGACGCGGGTCCAAGCATAACCCACCACCAAGACCAGAGCCAGGAAATAGCTCAGACGATACAGGACACTATCCCCGCTGGCCAGAGCAAGTAGAAGCACGAAGGCAAGCAGCACTATCATACCCCTACCGCGTGGCGTGGTCTGGGCGTACAGGCGAGACAACCTTGCCTTGATCATGTGTCTACACCCGTATACTGAGCCTCTAAGTCCGAGCGATCTCCGACCAGGGCGCCAAAGCGTACTCTTTGTAGTATAACGCACGACATCGCAAAAGGTTGCATTAGCCCAACTCGCCTGGCATAGAGAACCTTGCCCGCTATATAGATCGCAGTCAGCCACTCACATTGTAGCCTCTGCCCTTACGGGAGGCAAACGACGTCAGCGGCTTCATTGAAAGGTCGAATCAGTGTAGGCCGTCTGTTCCCAACTTAACCCCGCCGGATAGTGTGAGGCCTTGCGTATGCAATGCACGTGTCGGTCCTCGCAGCAGGTACTGGGGATTATGTCAATCGGTGTATCTGCCCTGTTGCCAACCCATGCGTAGCAGGACTAGAATACTCACGGACGCAGACATGGGAGCAGGTGGCAGTCTCTGATCAACAAATGAGCGGTACGTTAGTCCTGGGCATCGGCAATCGACTGGGCGGCGATGACGCCGCCGGGCCCTATCTAGTGGACAGGCTAAACCGGAGGCGGCAGAGGGCCAGACGGCCGGGCTCAGCTGAAATAGCTGCTATAGACGCCGGCACTTCTCCCGAGAGCTATACCTCCCTGATCCGCCGGCACCAGCCCGATCTGCTGATACTGGTGGACGCCGCAGATATGGGACTGCCGCCGGGTTCTCTGCGCAGAATAAGGCCGGACGCTATCTCGATTGCATCCTTCTCCACACACCGTATGCCTCTGTCCGTGCTCATATCCTATACCAAGGAGCTCTGCCCGGAAGTGGTGCTCATCGGAGTGCAGCCTGAACAGACGAACGTAGGCACAGGCATGTCGGAGACGGTACACGAGAACGTGAGAGCACTGGCAGAGGCCATCCTCAAAGGGCGCACAGATGAGATCCCGTTGCTGGAACGGGGGACCTAGCTCTGATCAGCAGTATCTACTGAAGCCTGCACGCCGGGCTTCTTTCTCTTC
>JACUUR010000055.1 GCA_014859205.1 Dehalococcoidia bacterium
TGGTGGAGGCGGGGGAGAGTTGAACTCCCCGTCCAAAAGAAGGTTGCCAGAATATGCTACAAGCTTAGTCAGCTCCTTTTATCTCATCTGACTTTCATCTGCTGACCGAATCAAGCCAGACCAGCCGATGCTTCTTAACCAAGCCCTATCGACATCAGGATTGGAGCACCTCGATTTTTTCTGACACCTAATCCCAAGCTTCGAGGAGACCTCAGGTTAGATGTGACCCGTTAAGCGTAAACAGGTTCGCCAGTTATTTTTTTTCCACTTGTTTTATGAGGTTAGTGGGACCTCAGCCTGCAATTCTGTAGGCCTTCCCCTGTCGAACCCGCGCGCCCCCATATCACAGCCTACTCTCCCATCACCTCCTTCTCTGCTTCATCGCCCGTTCGATCTCCCTGTCGGCATGCCGACGGGCAATGGTTTCCCTCTTGTCGTAGACTTTCTTGCCTCTGGCCACCCCCAGCTCGATCTTGGCAAGCCCATGCTTAGTATATACCTTGAGAGGCACCAGAGTCAAACCCTTCTGCACCACCTTGGAGGCAAGGATGTCCAGCTCCTTCCTGTGAAGGAGAAGCTTGCGCGGCCTCTTGGGTTCATGCGTGTTGTAGCTGGCAGCATCGTATGTGGCGATATGGCAGTTGTACAGCCATAGCTCGCCCTTCTCAGGCCGGGCATAGGCGTCGCTCAGATTGACCTTGCCTGCCCTGATCGACTTGATCTCCGAGCCCTTGAGCACAAGGCCGGCCTCCAGAGTCTCCTCGATATGATAGTCGTGGCGAGCCTTGCGGTTAACGGCTATTACGCTTGAACCTTTGGCCATACGGGAATTCTATCACCGCAAACAGGGGCGGGCAATTTGTGATACACTTCCTACTGAACTGGGTCCCGTTGGTGCCACTGCCACGCGATGTTAACTCATGCGGCGCGCCCGGGACTGTCTCCAGCAGAGTGAGACACAGCCAGAGCTGTAAGCGTGATGCGCCGGGGCCGGGCATTCTGCTCAGGCGGTGTTTTGAGCGGCACACAGCGTTGAGCGAGGAGGTAGGCCATGAGCCGGACAGACAGATTCTACCTATTCGTAGTCGTTTTGCTGATCATCGCCGCAGCAGCCGGCGGCATCAGACTGGCGATGCAGCAGAGCGGCAGCCAGCCGGTGGAGATCATCCTATCGCAAGCGGAGTCTGCCAGGTACACAGGGAACATCTACATCAGTGGCGCTGTCGCCAGCCCGAGCATCTATCCCTGGCAGGAAGGCGACACCATACAGGCCCTTCTTCTGGATGCCGGCCTCGAACCCGATGCCGACCTCAGCAACGTGAAGCTCCATATTCCACCAGAAGGAGAAGCGGTCGCTCCGCAGAAGATCGACATAAACCGGGCCGAGCCATGGCTGCTCCAGGCCCTGCCGGGGATCGGTGAAGTCAGGGCACAGGCTATCGTGGGTTACCGCGACGAACACGGCCCCTTCGGAATAGTCGAGGACCTGCTCAAGGTCAGCGGCATCGGCCCAACCACGCTCGACAGGATAAGAGACTACATAACCGTGTCGGACTAGGAAGTCCTCGACGGGTCATCCTATGAAGGCAACTGCCCTGTCGTGAATCGATCGCTATATCAGGACCTTATCATGGTGAGAATCATCTTGAAGCTCTTTGTCGCTCTCAAAGCGTGTGGTTGATTGGCCGGCATTATCACCATCTCCCCGGCTTGCAGGATAAAGGGTTTCCCCGAGATGACGACTTCTGCCTCTCCATCGAGGAGATAGACCAGGGCATCAAACGGAGCTGTGTGTTCGCTCAGGCCCTGTCCTGCATCAAAGGCAAAGAAGGTGGCCGTACCCGCCTTCTTATCGATGATCGTTCGACTCACCACAGAACCTTCTTGATAATCGGCTAAGTCAACCACTCTTATGGCTTGTCCCGCAAGCTTCTCGGCTCGATCTTCTTGCATGTCTTGCACCTCCATAGTGGCTTATTCCCTGACCCTGATCCTGTGGTCCTCGACCAAGAATAGCTTCCCTCTATAATGACGCATATCAGGGTGATATAACAGATAGCCTTTCAATGCTGCCAAAAGCCGGGGGATAACCTCCGGGTGATTTCCAACCTGAAGGGCGATGATACCCTTATAGCTTGACGGAGGATAAGCCACTATGTCGGCAGAATCCCCATTCAAAGAAACGAGAATGGAATCAAGCTCCTGCGCCTTCGAAATCACAACTGAATCAGCTGAGTCTGCCGGAATGCAGTCGGCTAACCGGAGAACCTCATAGCCGGCGTCTCCAAGCGCCTGGATTACGGACTTGGAGACGCAATGGTCTGCGAAAAATCTCAGGCTCATGCCGCTGCCACTTCAAACTCTGACAGATCGCGGGCGTAGTTCAAACAAGCAGCAATATGCTCCTTCGTGAGGTCAGGAAACTCGTCGACGATTCTGTCAGTGGCATTGCCTGCCGCCAGGTATCCAAGTATCAGACTAACCGGGATTCTGGTCCCTTTGATGCGCGGCTTGCCTCGAAGTACACCAGGTGTACTCACAATATAATCTCTCCAGTCCAATTGTCCGTCAACCATAGTTCCACCTCCTATAGCAACTCATTAAACGTTATGATTTCCATTGATTACAGCACTGGCTGGATCATCAACATGGTGTCATTCTACTATAGAGATCGGCTTTCAAGGGTCAACGACGTGACCTGCCGTAAGTCTCGCTCTCCAGTCCATGCGGCGTTTTTCCGTCGCGCCATATAGAGGGAGAACGCGGATCATGTTCTTCGTAACGGCGTCGGGCAAGAGCCTGATCTCCGGTGGCATAGCAGTAAGGGCAGCCGTGAATGCAGGTGTTGTTCATCCCGATGTCTTTGCTGACCGTACAAAGGCATAGATCACGCTGCGCGGGGTCCTTAGTGTATCCCAGATTCAATGCCCAAAGACTACTCAGCAGGCACTCATCGATGCAGCGGCCCGGGAGAATGCCTGTCTCGCTGAGATCGTGTCCTTCCGCGCAAGTGAATATCTCCATGTCATGTCTGCTTGCAATCGTGGCGAGATCCTTGAGGAGAGTGACCATGCCGGCTGAAGACGCACCCTGCCTATCGAATGCGAACCCCTCCCATTCCAGTTCAGACAGCCGCCGGTCGGTCTTGCGGTAGAAGTCGACGATGCTGACCATGACCCGATGGGTAGCACCGCGCAACTCCTTAGCAATGCGGGCAAACCTATCGCTGTGATACTGACCAGGAGTAACGTTCGAGATGATGATGGGGTCATACCGCCATATTACACGCGGCGGCCCTATGCAGCTGCTAAGGCTCAGAAACGTTTTTGTTCTGTCGACGAGGCAGGGGATGCTCGGCTCGAGTTGAGCAGGATAGTCGTTGAGACTGAACTGGAAGTAGTAGCGAAAACCCCTGCCGTCAAGTTCATCGAGGTGCGGGAGCATCGGTGCGGGGTTCTTGGACCAGAAGACAATAGCATCGACATCACGGGGATCTAGCGACACCCGCGACACCTGTCTGCTGTTGACAGGATTGGGCACCGCGCACCAGCCGGCACGGACTCTGTTAATGAACCACTCGCTGTACAGCGCCGGGATGTCTGTTCTACGACTCGCTGAGATAATCACACCCACCGCTCCCCGATGAATATCGCCGAACCCTGCATATCGTAGCTACTACGGTGTTGACAGCTTACAGGCTCTAAGGCAGTGTCCCATCGCCCTCCCACTGTTCCCAGGGTACAGGTCAGTCCGAGCGAGATAGAGGACGATCGAAGAGAAAGGATGTTCATGACCGCCGAAGCCCGATTAGGGAAGGGCCAGACACACGCTCTTCATGCGCGCCTGTTCTCTACTCCGGGACCCAGAGCATGAGCTCCGTGGCTTTGTCATATTTCCGCTCAAGCGCCGGCCCCTCCAGTTGGGTCAGGTGAACCTCAGCAGCAAACACGCTTCCCTCCAGCAGATGACCGGCCCTGGTGTTTCCCTTTTCGTCAGAGAGCACTGCGTGCGCATGAACGAACGGCTCCCCACCCTTCAGTGAGACGTTGCCCGTACAACTCGCCAGTTCCATGGCCGCTTCAATCGTTGTCTCCCGATATTCATGACTTCGCTGGTCATAATAGCCAAGCTTGGCACGTTTCAGCGCACCGATTGCGGTGAAGGTTCCGGCCTTCACCCCCTTAGTCTTGGCGATTTCAGTTATGGACTGGACCAAGTCTACATCATCCTTGAGTCGCAAAACCAGCTCTTTGCTGGCTCCGAACTCAAAGACGCATATTGAGTCATGACGAGCTTTCATAACTTATCATTCTCCCCTCTTCCTTGTTACGCGGTGCTCCATAACCCTGACCCTGTCCACTGAACGGTGCTTCTAGCTCCGCGTACGGGCTACTTCTTCTCTGCGCAGGAATGTCCTGCACCCTCACCATGGCACTCCCTGATTTGTTCAGGACTGCACTCCCCTGGTTTGCCTTTCAGCTTCTCCGGGTGCTCGCATCCTTTCGCGCTCTCCTGCTTAGCCATGTGCACAACCCCCTTCAGTGCATAGTCCAGACCTGCTCAGACAAAAGCTTCGCTCAGTCCGGTTGTCAATCGCGATTATAGCACCCGCCAAATCCTGAACACAATTCAACTCTGCCGCAGAATAACAGATTTCGGCCTATCCTTGATGCATGGCAAGGTGGTACACTATGGAGTATATAGTCATATCGGAGTGGGGGTTTTCCCATGTGGCTTCTCTATGTCAGCTGTGCCTGGGTGATCGGCGTATTCCTGGGCGCAGTATTCAGCCCGCCCTTGCTGGCCCTGTCCTTCGGGCTGATCCCCCTCGCGCTGATACCTTTCCTCCCCAACAGGAAGAAGCCCTTACTATTGACCGGGCTATGCCTGCTAGCTTTTCTGGGCGGGGGGATTCGCTTCCTGTCCGCCCAGACGCAGGCAGATGCGCATTCGCTTCGCTTCTACAACGAGACCGGAATCGTGGAGATCCAGGGCATGCTGACGAAGGAGCCTGATATTCGAGATGGGGTTTGCCTGCTGACCCTTGCAGCCGATCAGATCACTGTTGATGGCGAGACTGACCTAATATCGGGAACTGCCTTGCTTCGAGTACCCCGGTATCCTACCTATCGTTACGGAGATGTGGTCACAGTGACGGGAGAACTGGAGACTCCTCCGCAACTCGCAGATTTCGACTATGCGGGCTATCTGGCCGACCGTGGAATCCACTCCATCATGTATTACCCCAGAGTGGAGGTCCTGGCCCGCGGACAGGGGCTGAAGCCTCTGCAGTGGCTTCATGCCTTGAGGTTGCGGCTGTCCACTGCATTAGACAGAGCCTTGCCCGAACCGCAAGGTTCGTTGGCCCAGGGCATTCTGCTCGGGCAAAGGCAAAACATACCTGACTCTCTCCAGAAGGCCTTCTCCAGGACGGGCACGGCCCATTTGCTGGCTATTTCCGGCCTACATCTCAGCATCATTCTGGCCATGGTTCTCAGCCTCGGTGCCGCAGTCTTCGGACGCCAGCGTGGCACATGCATCTGGATAGCTCTGGGAGCTGCTTGGCTCTACGCTTTGCTCGTAGGGATACGTCCGCCCATAATACGGGCGGCGATCATGGGCAGCCTGTTCCTGATGGCCGAATCCCTGGGCAGACAGCGAAGCGCAATCATCGCCCTGGCCTTTGCCGCTGCGCTTATGGTAGGAATCCAACCTCATCTGCTGTGGAGCGCATCCTTTCAGCTCAGCTTCTCTGCCATGGCCGGACTCATGCTACTCTTTCCCTACTTCCAGACATGGGGTGGGAGCATGGCAGCCGCCCTATTCGGGAACAGGAAGACACTGATGGCAGCGGCCAGCATGCCAATCGATGTTCTTGCCGCCAGCCTGTCAGCCATTATCCTCACCTGGCCGATCATAGCCTACAACTTCGGCATAGTATCCCTGGTTACGTTGCCGGCGACCTTCCTATCCCTGCCGGCTCTGCCCTTCATCATTGTGACATCGGCACTGGTGGCATTCGTGGGACTCTTCGCCCTGCTTGCCTCTCAAATACTGGGCTGGTTGGCCTGGCTGTTCCTCAGCTATCTCCTCTTTGTAGTCCAAGGCTGTGATGCACTGCCCTTCTCCTCTCTGGAGGTGAGCACGCTCTCCGCCTGGCACGTCTGGGGGTACTACGCAGTATTGGGCGTAGTAATAGCATCGGTCAATAACCGAGACCGGCTGGTTGATCTGTTCGGCCGGTTGACTTCACGAACCAGGAGAATCGCTCAAGGTATGTCTGGACTCCGCCTGGCTGCTGCTGCCAAATGGCTGATCCCTGCCCTGCTGGTAGTGATCATTCTGTTATGGACCGCCGTCCTGACGGCACCTGATGACAGGCTTCACGTAAGCTTTCTTGACGTGGGGCAAGGAGATGCCATACTCATTCAGACTCCAGCCGGCCAGAACATACTGATTGACGGCGGTCCCGACCCACAGATGATAAACCTGGCACTGAGCGAGAAGCTTCCCTTCTGGGACAGGACGATCGATCTGGTGGTCTGCACTCAACCTCAGGCCGACCACGTCACCGGCCTGGTCGAGGTCCTGCGCAGATACAATGTGAAGCAGGTGCTTGACCCCGGCGTGCCCTACGATTCATCCATCTATCGAGAATGGCTCAGGCTGATCGAGGAACAAGGAATCGCGTTCAACATCGCCCGGGTCGGACAGGAGATCGACCTGGGCGACGGGATAACAATGGAAATACTGAACCCTCCGCCGGAGTTCTTTCATGGCACCAGCTGTGACATAGACAACAACGGGATCGTGTTGAAGCTGACATGGAACAGAGTCAGCTTCCTGTTCACCGCCGACATCAGGCCAGAAGCCGAATTCGAGCTCATCATGCAGCGAGTCGATCTGAAGAGCACTGTGCTCAAGGTGGCACACCATGGCAGCATGACCTCCACCATCCCGCAGTTTCTGGCCGCCGTTGACCCCGAGGTAGCAGTGATTTCGGTCGGGGCTGACAACCGCTTCGGCCATCCCAGCCCTGAGGTAGTGCAGAGACTGATCGACAGGGTGGGTGAGGACAATGTCTACCACACGGACAGGCAGGGCACCATCGAGTTGATCACCGACGGGGAGAGACTGTGGATCAAGACCAGTTCTTAGCACCAAAGCAGGATAAGCAAGCCTTACAGGACATAGACCGTGGCCACTAGCTCGTTTCCCATCATGGCTCTATACGGATCACGCCCGCGATCCGGTCGAAGTCGGAATCGTAGCTGTAGATTCGGGTCAGACCCTGCTTCTGCATGTGAACAGCGTTAAAGGCATCGATGAAATCGATGCCCTGGTCAACATATAGGTCAAGGATTGGCCGGTAAAGCTTCTTGCCGGGCAGCTTCAAACCGGGCAGGAGAATGACCGGCAGGAGCAACTCCCTGATCCTCTCTCTGGGCAGACCATAGGTAACTGCGGATTCCAGCACCCAGACCAGCTCAGCAACCACCAGATCCGTGGTACGAAGAGTTGTCTCTCTTCTCTCAGCCTTCTCCAGCAGCTCCAGGCAGCGCTGCGCCTTGCTTTCATCATCCCGAAGCAAGTAGCGCAGGATGATATTGGCATCCAGAAAGGCATACTCCATTTACAGCTCTTCCTGTGCCCTGCCAACTACCCACTTCTGCGCCTCGCCGCGCAACTGCTTGAAGTCCTCCGGCTTCCGGCGGGGTCTGACCGCCCCGAAGCCGGGCCTGAGCGCCGAAGAAGATGGCTCAATCCTCACCTCCCCCTGGTCAAGCACGAAGGCTACTTTGTCCCTGGGTTTGAGCCCCAGAGCCTTTCGGATCTCAGACGGGATCGTTACCTGCCCTTTGGCAGTGACTGTAGCCAGACTCCCTCTCATGTTAGCACCCGCAATGACAGTTGTACTGTTGCTTACTTAACTGATCAAGTAATACCAAGATATCATATTCCTTACCCAATGTCAAATCGCTCGGGTTCAGGGAGACTGGCAGACCAGGATCAGCCGGTTGCCGTCAAGCGAGGGTTCGCGAAACTCGAAGTCCCGGTAGGAAGCCCGATAGTGCCAGCCAGCCTCTTCGAACAGTCGGATTAGTTCGTGCAGACAGTAGAAGCGGTGATTCAGATGAATCTCTGCGCTTAGACGATAGCCCTCGTCTATCGTCTCCAGAAACGTCCACACCGTCTTCATCCGGGAGGTTTCCAGGCTGAATTCTCTCTCATGGAGCAGGAGCAGGTCATCCACACGGAAGACCCCGAATGGCTGGAAGTTGCGGCTGATGGAATCACGAGACCCGGTCTCAAGAACGAAGATACCGCCACTCCGTACCAGGCCCAGACACTGCCGGATGATGGACCTGTCAGTCTCCTCGTCGTAGTATCCGAGCGAGGTGAACATGTTGATCACAGCATCGAACTTGCGGCCGGATAGCGCCTCTCCCACTTTTCGGGCATCCGCCACCAGAAACTCGCTGTCGCCGGCAACGCCGTGTTCTATTGCCAGCTGCCCGGCCCGCTGGATATAACGCGGGGACATATCTACCCCCACCACACGGTAGCCCAGCCTGGCCAGGTGTATAGCATGCCGGCCGATTCGGCAATTCAGGTCAAGCACTGCTGCCCCTGTTCCGAAGCCACGGCCTGCGAGCAATCTGGCCAGCCCCCTGGTTTCTTCCTCTGCTCGCGGAAACATCCCCTCAAGCAACACCTGGTACAGGTCGCCGTGTCTGATGAACAATTCCTCTGTCCAGTCGCCTGCCATTCTAAGCTCGCTCCATTCGGGAGCAATAGCCCATGCCTCTGCATTAACCAACCCGTGTCCGCCAGCCGCGAACTCAGGGCGCTTCACAGACAACGATCAACCGGTTTCCATCAGTGGACGGTTCGCGAAGCTCAAAGTCGCGGTAGGCGGTGAGGTAGCGCCAGCCGGCCTCCTCGAACAACGCGATCAACTCGTGCAGGGCATACAGCCGATGGCTCAGGTGGATCTGGGCACGCAACCGGTAGCCGTCGCCTGCCTTCTCCAAGAAAGTCCAGTCCGCTTCAGAGCGAGAGGTCTCCAGGTCGATCTTTCGTTCCTCCAGGAGGAGAAAATCGCGCGGTCGGGCCACTCCGGACGGCTGGAAATGACGGATGATCGCATCACGAAACCCTGTCTCCAGAACGAAGATGCCGCGACTTCGCGTCAAGGTCAAGCACTGGCGAAGGATGGAGCTGTCAGTCTCCTCGTCGTAGTATCCGAGCGAGGTGAACATGTTGATCACAGCATCGAACTTGCGGCCGGATAGCGCCTCTCCCACTTTTCGGGCATCCGCCACCAGAAACTCGCTGTCGCCGGCAACGCCGTGTTCTATTGCCAGCTGCCCGGCCCGCTGGATATAACGCGGGGACATATCTACCCCCACCACACGGTAGCCCAGCCTGGCCAGGTGTATAGCATGCCGGCCGATTCGGCAATTCAGGTCAAGCACTGCTGCCCCGCCTCCAAATCCGCGACCCTCCAGCAAACCCGCCAGGCCCCGGCTTTCCGCCTCGGCCTGATCAAACCGCTCCTCGAGCAAGACCTAGAACAATTCCCCGTGCTTGATGAACAAGTCCTCTGTCCACTGGCTTTTCATGCCAACCTCTTCACAGCCAAGTCCGTATCGTTCTTGCCACGCTTTCAACCTGACCCTGTCTCTGCTGTCCCCAGACCCGTTCCCGCCCAAATCTGTAGTGCGACCCTTCAGGGTCGTGCGGCACGAGGCTAAAGCCTCGCACTACACGAGAAGCGCGCCGCCCACAGCCTCCCGAGCCAACGGCCTCGCACACTCCGCCCGCGACTCGCGTCACTGCGCACGTACTATAGCACGGGCACAGCAAACCCTCTACACATCCACCGGCAAGGACGGTCACCAGGCGGATTGACAGATGCGCTGCCACGGCATTATGCTTCATCACAACCTACGCTGTCATCGGGAGCGTACGATGAAAGCCCCGGAGTTCTACTGCGAGCCGATAGTAGTTGAGACAGGAGACGAGCTTTCCTGGCCGTCAGCATTCTCCTGGAGGGGCAAGAGGTACCTGGTGACAGAGGTCATCGAAAACTGGCAGGACTGGGGATTCGGCGGCAGCGAACTCCGGAAGAAAGGCTGGCGTCTCAGGCATCACAGGAACTACTTCCTGGTAAAGACAGATAGCAGTGAAGTCTTCAAAATCTACTATGACAGGGGCACCAAAATCGGTTCGCGGCGGGAGTGGATTCTGCTGACCAGGGAGGCGTAGTAGCCAGAACCAAAGCCGCCCGGCGGAGCCCGCCAATCATAGCCACATAGTCGGCAGAAGACTGTCGCCAAAGGCCATCCTTAGATCAGGACCTTGCCGTCCTTGAGGAAGAGGGTCCCGTCGACGCGCACCTCTCCATCCTTCCGGAGGTCACAGACCATGTCCCAGTGGATGGCAGAGCTATTCTTGCTTCCCGTCTCAGGATAGCCCTTGCCCACGGCCAGGTGGATAGTCCCGCCGATCTTCTCGTCGAAGAGCGTATTCTTGGTGAACCGTTGGATTCCGCGATTGGTGCCGAAGGCGAACTCCCCCACATAGCGGGCCCCTTCGTCGGTCTCCAGCATCTGCAACAGGAACTGCTCGTTCTTGGCAGCCGTGGCCTTGACGACTTTGCCATCCTTGAATTCGAGTCGGACGTCCTCAACCTCGCGACCGCTGGCACAGGCAGGATAAGTGTATCTGATGTGTCCATTGACGCTCTGTTCGATCGGCCCTGTAAAGATCTCACCATCGGGAAAGTTCTCATGACCGTCGCAGTTAATCCACTTGCGGCCGGTGACATCGAGCTTTAGATCGGTATCAGGGCCAACCACATGGATCTCCCTGGCCTTGTTCAACCAGTCGACCACACGCTGCTGTTCTTCGGAGATGGCCTGCCATGCCTTGATAGGGTCGGGCTCATGGACCAGGCTGGCCTTGTAGACGAAATCCTCAAACTCGCGCAGCGACATCTCGGCATCCTGCGCGAAGGCATGGGTGGGATGGAGAGTAGCAGTCCAGCGCAGTTCTTTCCCGGCAGCCCTTTCTAGGAACCGCTCGGAGAGGGGACGCATCGCCACTGCGCGGCGAGATTGCCTGGCAGGGTCCGCATTGGTGAGCGCCTTGGTATTAACGTCGGTCCATATGCCGATGCTTGCGTCCACCTGCTCGACGACATCCTTCACAAACGGTGGAATGTAATCGAGTTGGGCATCGCTGGCATAGGCGTATAAGAGTTCCTGTGCTCCGTCGAGCCCGACCTGGAGCCAGGGATGAGCCCCCCGCTCAAGCACCCGTTGATAGACGGCCAGCACCAGCGGCGCTCCCTCCGGGGCACCGGTGATACGGACCAGCTGATTCGGCTGCACCTCAACAGAATAATCTACCAGGATCTTAGCTACGGTTTCGACTCTAGGGTCCGTCATATCGCCTCCTTAGGTACGTTACTCGTGAAATCCATCCGGAGTCTAGCAGGCGAGGTTGACAGGCGTCAAATAGAGCTAGGTACCGGGTCACCTGGACCTACGCCCACGGCATCGCAGGCCATCAGCAAGGCCGGCCCCACGGTCCATACAGACTCGAC
>JACUUR010000127.1 GCA_014859205.1 Dehalococcoidia bacterium
GAGAGCGTCTGACTGGCAGTCAGAAGGTAGTGGGTTCGAATCCCATCAGCTCCACAATTCTGTCCCAGGCCCGGTCACCAGCTAACGACACCTAAGCACGCAGGGCCGATTCACCGCCTATGCCCACAGTGACGGTGTTGCTGCTGTCCCACGTACGTCAATCGAGCAGAAGGAGATAACCTCGCGCAAACGGCCTCATTAGCAGCCGGTAGCTACACGAACCGGTGTCATCATGGCATGGCGGGGGCTGAGACAGAATACCCGGCGCAGGCGATCTCGCATGGCTGGGCTGAGGACGGCTTCTCGGTTGTGACTCCCGAGAAGACGCCGGGTTCACACCGACCTACGGGGGCGCACAGCATCTCTTATCTGCATGCCCTGTCTTCCATATCTGCAGACTGGGCGGTGCTTATCACCCCTGCTCCGGCTCAATCAAGCCGTAGTCACCGTTCCCGCGGCGGTACAGCAGATTCAGCTTCTCAGTATCGGCGTCCATGAACAGGAAGAAGTCGTGGCCCAGGAGCTCCATCTGGCTTACGGCTTCGTCTACGGGCATGGGCTTGACCAGAAAGCGCTTGCTCTTCACCACCCGCCTGGGTACCGCCGTCTCCTCCGGTTGAATTGACGCTTCCTGGCGGGCGAGGGAACTACCTCTGCCTTTATCGTACAATTTGCCTTTGTACCGCTCGATCCTCTTGGACAGTACATCAGCTACGCTGTCGATAGCTGTCCGAATATCGTGAGCGTTCTCCTGCGCCCTGATCAAGACACCTCTGCTTTCAAGGGTGACTTGAACGGTGAATCGCTGCTCGGGCCGCCTGGCGCCTTCCCGGGAGATCTCCACCTTGCCTTCACCAATCGTAGGTAGATAACGGTCCAGCTTGCCAATCTTCTTGTCAACATACGACTCCACAGCCTCCGAGACCTCTACATTGTTCTTGGCGATAATCTGTAGCTTCATTTCTCCTCCTTCAATCGTGAATGTCCCTGGCCAGGGTTAGCCCCCACACAGATGAGGCACCCGTGTTCTTGAGAGCTGCGGCGCAAGACTCCAGTGTAGCACCAGAAGTACACACGTCGTCTATGAGTATGATCTGTCTGGCTCGGGCCCTTTCATCACGGCAGACAAAGGCATCGGCGACATTCCTTCGACGCTCGGCCACGCCGGCTGCCCTTACCTGCGGATGTGCCTGCTTAACACGTATCAAACAGTCCTCGATCACCGGCAGGCCGATACACCTGCTCAGGTCTCTGGCCAGAAGGCTGGACTGGTTATAGCCCCGCTCTCTCAATCGCCGGGGATGAAGAGGTACGCAGACCAGGGCCTCGCCGGGCAACGGGTCTGTCCTGAGGTAATCAGCCAGCAATGCAGCCAGCGAAGCGGAAACCGCCTTCAGATTTCGATACTTCAGTTGATGAATGGCCGTGCGTACTGCCCCGTCGAAACGAAAGGGAGAGCGTACGCCGTCCAGGTCAGTCTTGCTCTGCCGGCAGACCGGGCATATCATACCGCTGGCCTGAGGCCTGCCGCAGGTGGGACATATTGGAGGCAAAAGCCTGGGCAGCCTGCTATGACATCGAGGGCACAGGAACTCTCCCACTCTCCCACACCCAACGCACCGACGCGGGAAGAAAGAGTCAACCGCCAGCTCAGCTAGCTTACCTAAGCGAAGCAAGGCCTCGGCTAAGGAGTGTATTCCCGGCGGGTGCGGGTATGCATCGCTCCGTCGAGAATGGGCTCGTTGGTGTATACCTCACCGTTCCTGATCTTGACGTTGTAGCCGCAGTCAGGACGGGTGCACACCCAGGCCTTGTAGTGAATCGGTGCCCCTTGACTACCGAAGTCAGACAGAGGCACCAAATCCCCCTTTCCGCATTTCTGGCACTTAGGGAATGAACCGTTTTCCAAGTTCCACCTCCACTGTAAGATTTGTTTGTCTGTGT
>JACUUR010000056.1 GCA_014859205.1 Dehalococcoidia bacterium
CCCCCTTCGGCTTCTGCAAAGGGTCAGCGAAGCCACGTGGGGCTACCGGGGCAGTAGACCACACGGGTAGCCCGGTCGCTGTGGTATACGTATGTCTCTCCCGCATAGGAGAGGAGAATCCTGAAGCCAGGGGTGATGACCTGGGCATACATCATATCCGGCTGGGGGCAGCCCAGGCTGGTGTCCGGCCAGTTCACCGCCTCCACCTTGACTACCTCGATCTCGCCTTTGTCTATACCCTTGCGCCCGGCCAGGTCTTCCTTTGCCTGCTCCACCGGTGATTCAGCAAAGCCACCGCCCGCAAACGGCACACCACCCGAAGAATCCGACCCGGGTATACAACCGGACAGAGACAGGGCGACAATACCTGTGACCAGACAGATGCTTCTTTTCATCCGCCTTCCGTCCTATAGCAAGAGGGGGTCGGGCAAAACCCGACCCCCTCGGCATGTGCAGTCGCTACCTACTTACAGTAGCCGTTGTCGGGTGTCTCGCCATCCCATGTCAGCCCGCTCGCCGTCACAGCGGTCACCACCGTATGGTAACAGCCGCTGCCGTGGTTGTTGAGCGTGAAGGTAACGGTGCCGTTGGAGCCGGTCGTGCCCGCGAAATTCCAGGATCCCCCAGCATCGCGGTGCAGTGTGGCTGACACCGAGGCACCGGCAACCGGGTTGTCCTGGTCGTCCAGCAGCAGTAACGTCACTGCCAGATGCCTATCCTGCAAGCGTCCTCCGCTGGTGGAATAGGTGATGGCTTCGACCCTTACCACGGCGCCTACAGGAGCCTCCTCAAAGTTTGCTGTGATGGTGTAGTCGCCGTTCATGGTTATCGTGGTCGAGGCGGCGTTGACATCGGCGATGGTACCGGTATCACCCGTCCAACCGGCAAACTGATAGCCGCTGCCCGCCGTGGCCACAAGGTCGACCACCGTGCCCTCTTCATAGGTGAAGGTTCCTTCGCCGGGAGTTGTTACCGAGCCACCGGCGCTGCTGGAGATGGTCAGGTCATAGTATACAGCCGGCGGTTTCTCCTCGAAGTTGGCTGTGATGGAGTAGTCGCCATTCATAGTGATGGTAGTCGAGGCGGCATTGACATCGGCGATGGTACCAGTATCACCCGTCCAACCGGCGAACTGATAGCCGCTGTCCGCAGTGGCAACAAGGTCCACCACCGTGCCTTCCTCATAGGTGAAGGTTCCTTCGCCGGGAGCTGTTACCGAGCCACCGGCCGTGCTGGAAATGGTTAGGTTATATTCCTGAGGCGGAGGTGGCGGCTCGCCACCGGCTGCCGCCACTGCCAGGTCAGCCCGAACCAGCCCGTAGCCCTGGTGGTTCCAGGGCAGTCCCAGATCCTCGGCTGTACTCTGCAGGATCCCCCTCAGTTGTACGTTGGACAAGGTGGGGTCGGCTGCCCAGACCAGGGCGGCCACACCTGCTACGTGGGGCGAGGCCATGGAAGTACCTCCCCAGGAGGCGTATCCCGGTGTATTCGGATCGTACAGGTTAACCACGGTGCCGTCAGTCCCGAGCTTGTTCGCGACCAGCCATTGCCCGTCCTCCTGGCTCAGGCTGATGGCAGGAATAGTTGAACTACCATCGCCCAGGGTCCCGTAGAAGTTCCCCGGCTCGTTGTTGTAGATGACGGCTGCCACCCCGCCGCTGTTCTGGACATTCATCACCTTGTCGTAGAAGCTGATGTCACCTCGCTCGACCAGCACCACTTTGCCAGACCAGGCAGAATTCGTACTGGTAGCACGACCTCCATCAACCAGGGGAGCAGTAACTCCCGAGGCATCAGTCACGGCCGCGTTCTCAATGGGATTGGCCTGATAAGACACCCCATCCACCGTCAAGCTGGCTTCTTCGGTCCAGGGAATCGTGCTCAGGATGTCCTCGCCGGGAGCGATCAACTCGACTGCGGGGCCGGTGCTGGAGAAGGATGCCCTCTGGTCGTTGATGTTTGAGGCGGCCACGGCAATAACGGAGTCGTACTTGGCCGGGTAGCCAACTGTATCCGTGCCCTCGCCCTCATTGCCCGCCGAGGACACCACCAGATGTCCTGCAGCGTAGGCATTGTCGCAGGCATCTTTTAGAGTCTGCGAAGATGTACTGCTGCCCAGGCTCATGTTTATTATGTGGATGCCGTTCTGCACGGCCCAGTCGATGCCGGCGGCTATGGCGGAGACGCTGCCGCTGCCATCCGCGCTCAGCACCTTCACGGCATAGAGCGCCACCTGAGGGGCAACGCCGACCACGCCGATGCTATTGTCCAGGGCCGCGATACTTCCAGCCACATGGGTGCCGTGCCCATGATCATCCTCGTATTGACCATCTTCACGGAGTCGACTCTGGGGCGGACCTGTCATGACGGTGTAGAACCTGCGGCCGCCAGCCACCTCAAGGTCCGGATGCGTGGTGCATATGCCCGTATCAAGGACGGCAACCCCGATACCTTGTCCCGTCGAGGCTGACCAAGTGTTAAACGGATATGTCTCATCGCCAAACACCCGGTCAATCCCCCAGGGGACGGTCTGTTCCAGGGCATACATGCGACCGTCCGGCTCTACATATGCCACCCTGGGACTTCGAGACAGAGCATCGGCCGCCCGGGGGCTCATATGTGCGGCAACGGCATTGACTATGGTGAATTCCCAGAAGATCTCACCGCCAAAGCCCCGCACCAGGGCCTGCTCGGCCGGCCCGGGAGCGACATGAAATCCGATCAGAAAATCAGCCTTCTCCGGCGGCGCGGCCGCCAAGCCCGCCGGGCCGATTAGACCGGCCATCAAGGCCACTATCAGTCCGGCAACGAACAACGTCTTAACCTTCATGCTTTACCTCCTGTTTTGTAGTGATCTGATTGTTGCGAAATCTCCGGCATATTTTATCCTGCTTCACCTCCTGCACCGTGATAGCAAAATCTCGTGGGGCCTACACTACATTGTACCACCATCGGACGTGCCGTCAAGGCAATATAGACCCGAAGTCTAAATTATCTTGACGCGAATCTCTGCGCTTTCCACTTCACCCACCCCCTTCAACGAGGATACCAGTCCGATCACGGTGCTCCTGATGACGTCCGCTGGGAAAGGCGTAAGCGGGACTCCTTCGCCGTTGACGATGAGTCTGACGTCGCCACCCTCAATGCCGAGCTCCAGCCTCTCTATGTTCTCAACCCCTCTCAGGGAGGAGACTCCGCCTGCCACTGTACCAGCCAGGAACTGCTCGACGAAGGGATTGAGTTCGATAGCTGCATCATTGACAAAAAGCTCCGCCTTAAAGCTCTTGTGCATGTTATACCTCCTGACCCTTAGTTCAGTGCAACAGCCAGTGTGAACCGGTCATCGCGACGCACTTCAGACATGTCACCAACTCCGGCAACGGTGTCGCCCGGCCAGCCAGCGTTTCCACACCCGCGACCCGGCGTTGCCTAAAAACCCGGTATACACCCCGGCGCTTTAATGACCATCACCGGTACACAGCTAAGCTGAAGGACCTTGCTGGCAATGCTGCCATGGGCCCAGCGACTGACTCCCGAACGTCCGTGGCTGGACATCACAATGAGGTCAGCCTCACTCCGCGCTGCGTATTCCGCAATCGATTCAGCGGGAGGCCAGCAGAGCACATCGGTGCGCACCTTGATGCCCTCGGCTTTCACCTTCTTGGCCACCCTTCGGAGATACCTCTGGGCCTGCATCTCCTTCTTGCCAAAGGTCACGGTGACCTCCGGCCCTGCCGCATGATAAAGCTCGCCGGCCTCAGGCGCTCGCGTCTGACGGGTCACCCGTTCTGTAGCGCTGACCAGGAGGAGTTCCTGCGCCTCAAAGCGCTTGGCCAATTCCTCCGCATGGGGAAGAGCGCATTCCGCCAGCTTGGAACCATCCAGCGGAACGAGAATCTTATTGTACATTCCTGACCTCCTTTGTCATCTACGTAGATAATCTGCAAGAAAACCGAATCCTCACTGTATACCGGGATTGCCCGTGTATCCTCTCTTAGTCAGCCGGGGCTAGACCTCTGCCAGCACCCTGCCATCCTCGACCTTCACATTGTACACGACAAGGTCCCTCGGTCGCTTGAGTACCCCCCACATCTTGGACATCAGTCTTCCCTTCGTCCAGCGCACCACCCGGCCGCTGCTAAGGTCGAACTGAGAGCCATGCCGGGGACACGTGACCACAGTTCCTGCCAGTTCGCCTCTTGATAGGTCCCCCTTCATATGCGGACAGCGCCTATCCGCAGCGTAGAACCTCTCTCCCACTCGGGCCAGGAGCAGTTCCTGTCCGGCCGCCACCACAGCCTTCATTGTCCCGCTTTCGAGTTCGTCTACTCCGGCCACCTCAATGAACTTAGCCATAGTCAACCTCCTTCAACGAAGATATCGTAGTAACCAGGCTTGTCTTCGCCGGCTACGTTACCTGCCTGAATTTCTCCCTGGGAGCTCCGCAAACAGGACACTCATCCGGAAGCTCACCGTCCGATACGAAACCACAGACCTGGCACACATAGTACTCTACATCCTCTTCAGCCATCATATGAGCCAGCGCCTTCTTATAAAGCCTGGCGTGCCCCTTCTCCACATCTCGAGAATAGCCCAGGACCGTGGCTATAGCTGTATTGCCTTCCTCGTTGGCCTCGATGACGAACTGAGGATATCTCTTGCCGGCCAGGTTCTCCTTCTCAAAGGCGCTCTCGAGGTTCTCCTGGGTGTCGGACACACCGCCCAGAAGGCGGAAGTGGTTGAAGGCATGTACTCCCTCAGCCTCAGCGATAGCACGGAACAACCGCGCCACCTGGGGATAACCGTCCTGCTCGGCCTTCATGGCAAATGCCAGATTCCTGAAATGTGCCTGGGACTCCCCGACAAAACCTGCTCTCAGATTTGTCAGGGTCCTGGTCCCCTTTATGCCCGAGACTTCGTGCGGAAGCAGTTTCGCTGCCTCAGCACCACAGACCGGGCAGTGCTCAGGCTTGTCAGCGCTGAGTTCTACGTGATGACAATTGCTGCACTTCCACATAGCTGTCACTCCCTTGACTGTCCCTCAGGCCCCATTTGACCTGGCTCGCAGTCAGTGATCATCTCGGTCTCTTCTCTGATTCTCTGGCGCGCAGGGCCACCAGCTTGGGATCATAATTGCCCGGTCCGCCGCACTCGGGGATATAGCAGCTGACGTTCATGAAGGTGCATTTGACGTGACAACCGGGACACGCATCCGGCGGCATCTCAGCCTCAAAGACGTAGTTGCATTTGTCACACATCCAGTGGTTCATCGCTCACTCCTTTCTCAAGTTTCTCCGCTGCCTAGACCATGAGGCCGCCTCAGTGCTCCGCCTCAGGCCTGCCTTGCAGATATCAGGAAGGAGATAACTGCCGGCCACTATCACACAAAGCCGCGCTCCTTGTGTTTCTCGGCGATGGTGTCGGCCAGATTGTCCAGGGCCTTGAGTTCCTCCTCTCCTGGAAGTCCCTTGCAGATCACGGGCTCCAGCACCTCGGCCTTGAGATTGGGTATCATGCCTGTAAGCTGTTCCACAGCCTTGCTGCCCCAACAGTATGAGCCGATGATCGAGATGAACTCGAGCCTGGGCCTCAAGGCGTTGGCCAGAAAGGCAGCCGAGGCGACATGGGGATGAGGGCCGACCAGAACCGTAGGCGTGCCTATGACAAGAGTGGCCGCATCCACCAGGGCCATGGCCAGTTTGCCGAGATCAGTGGCCTCCAGGTTGAACTGCTTGACAGTAACGCCCTTGCTGACCAGGGCTGCTACGAAGTACTCCACCATCCTCTGGGTACTGCCATGCATGGAGATGTAGGGCAGTACTACGGTGTTCCTGGGGGGGTCCAGCACCCAGGTTCGATATGCGTCCATAATGAACGATGGTTTCTTGTGCAGAGGGCCGTGGCTGGGGCAGATTATGTCAAGCTTATAGTCCTTCAGCCTCTCCAGGTGTTTCTCAATACTGGTGCGGAAGGGCATCATGATCTCGGCGAAGTATCTCTTGGCCGCTTCGTAGGCCTGCCCCTCATCGATCACGTACAGGTCGGTTGTGGCCAGATGCGAGCCAAACAGGTCGCAGGCGAAAAGTATGCCGTCTTCCTTCAAATAGGTGAGCATTGTCTCGGGCCAGTGCACCCAGGGAGCATGAATGAACTCCAGGGTTTTGTCGCCAAGTGATAAAGTCTCACCGTCGTTAACGGTTACGAACTTCTCCCCCGGCACCTGCAGCAGGGACATCAGCACATCCTTGCCCTTGGGCGTAGCAACCAACCTGGCGTTGGGATAGGCGGCCAGAACCGTGGGAATAGAGCCGGAGTGGTCCTGTTCGCCGTGGTTGGCGATCACGTAGTCGATGGCCGGAACATCCTTAAGGTAACCCATGAGGACTTCGGTCATGGCGGGGTCCACCGTATCTATGAGAGCAACCTTCTGACTACCCTGCACCAGATAGGCGTTGTAGCTGGTTCCGTCGGGCAGTGGTATAAGGGCATCGAACAGCCGTCTGTCCCAGTCAACAGCCCCTACCCAGCTCACGTTAAGCTTGATCGGTCTCGGCATCATATCATCACTCCATCTTCTGAAACTGGTCCTTGCCTGCTCCGCAGACGGGGCATACCCAGTCATCGGGCAGTTCCTCGAAAGGCGTTCCCGGCTTTGTGCCGCTGTCGGGATCACCCAGTTGAGGGTCGTAGATATACCCGCACACAGTGCATTCGTATTGTGCCATCTTCGATACCTTCTCCTTTCTTTCTTCGATGTAGCTAGGAGCCGTTCTGGGAGTGGTGCCTCTCTTGACCGTATGATAGTAGGCATAAGTCATGGGTTCACCTTCCCTGAGGATATCCGCCCCCACCAGTTCTCCGACAAAGATGGTGTGAGTGCCCACGTCCAGACGGTCGATCACCCTTGCTTCCAGATAAGCTAAGCTATGGTCGAGCACTATCGGCACCCCGGTTTCACCCAGCTTATAGTTCACACCTTTGAATTTGTCCACATCTCTACCGGACTGAAACCCGAAGTGACCAATGAAGGGGAGGGGGGTATCCTGAGACAGTATAGCGCCGGCAAAGACCTTGCTTTCGCTGATGAATTCATGAGTCAGATTCTCCTTGTTTATGCTCACCGCGATGGTGGGCGGGTCAGATGCAACCTGAAACAGGGTGTTAGCGATCTGCCCGTTGATACTGTCTCCCTTTCTGGAACTCACCACATATAGGCCATAGCTGCAGTGACGTAGAGCCTTGAGATTCATGATTGTTCTCCTGCCAGCTTCATCTACATGAGGTCCTTTTCACTGGCTTCGATCGCCCGCTGCAGTTCGCCGCTGAGCGAGGGCGGCAAGCCCTCTATATCCACCCTCAGAAACCCTCGCACTATTGTGGCTGTAGCTTCGTTCCGTGTTAGACCTCGTGCCATCAGATATTCTACCTCTTCCTCAGCTATCTTGCCTACAGCCGCCTCGTGAGACAGGTCAATGCCGGCCAGAGTACCCTTAAGCTCAGGTATGGCATGGATTATGCCGTCTCCGTCGAGGATCAGACCGCGGCATTCAAGGTGCCCCTTGACGTCAGGGGCATTGCCCTCAACATAACCCCGGGCGATGATGCTGCCGCCGGTGGTTATGGCTCGTGACACTATCTCGGTTTTGGCTTCCTCAGCGTCCAGGATGACCCGCGAGCCCACGTCCAGCGATGACCCCGGAGCTGCCACCAGAACACTGTTGAATCTGACAGTTGCGTTCTTGCCCACACACTTGGCCGTGGGGTACATCTGCAACGAACCGACCGGCTTGATGAGCACGTAGTTACTGAGCAACAGGCCGTCCTCTTCGATGATCGCCGCCGAGCGGGGGCGCACCGCTACCTCCGGGTTCCACTTATGTATCATGGTAAAGGTAACCCTGGCGCCTCTCTTGATATAGAACTCGGAGACGCCCAGGTGCAGGCCGGCTTCTTTGTCAGAAGCAGTGATGCAGCCGGTGATGATATGCAGTTCTGAGTCCTCCTCAGCGATGATGATGTTGTGCACATTCTGAGCCAGGCGCGCCTTCTCCATATAGAGACAAGCCTGAACCGGATAGACGGTCTTATGGCCGGAAAGTGCCCTGATGAAGTACCCGTTATGCTGGTTCAGTTCCACACTGGCAGTGTACTTGTCGGTGTCAACGGCCACCGCCTGCCACCAGTAGTCCGACAGCCAGTCATACTTGTCCAGGGCCTGGCCCACCGGCATCACCTCCAGTCCCTCCTGTCTTACCGAACTATGGACGGTGGCGTTATCCATCTGGATGAAGGTTCCCGCCCGCTGGCTAGGGTCATCCAGGATGACCCCTGCCTCGAGCATCTGTTCTCTTGCCGCAGCAGACAGCCGCGAGGGGTCCGACTGATATGGGTGCTCCTCGCCTGAGCCGGCATAGGCACCCAGATCCACATTCTCGCCGAATGCCGCCGGCTTGTCGGCCGCTGCCCTGGCCTTATCTCTGATCGTCCTGGAGGATTTGGTCTCAGCCACCGGGAGTCCTCCTCATGAAGCACCTGATACACTCCTGGTAGCCTTTCTCCCGGATCGTAGCCAGAATCTCATGAGGGTCGCCCTCGCATCCGATCACTCCATCACACATCACATAGCCCGTGCGGGCATTAACATAGTTCAGGATGTGGCCGGTATGGGTGATGATGAGTCCCATACATTTCCTCTCGGGTATTGGACAGTCCTTCTCCAGCACGCTATTGAGCAGATCCCCGATAAGGGCGATATTCACCAGGTCGACTCCCGACTCCGGCTCATCTATCAACGTCAGTGTCGGCCTCTGTGCCAGCAGTTGCATCAATTCCGAGCGCTTTATCTCGCCGCCCGAAAACCCGTAGTTTATCTCTCTGTCCAGAAACTCGGCCAGGTCCGCCTTCTCTGCCAGTTGAGCGATGCGCGCCTCAGGTTCTTGCTCGTTGAGGCAGGCGGCCACCATGTCGCGCGTTTTTACACCCCGCACCACGGGCGGCCGCTGGAAGGACATGCCGATCCCCAGCCGGGCCCGCTCATCCAGTGGCAAACCGGTTATGTCCTGGCCCTGGAAGACTACCTTGCCTCCGGTCACCCGGTACTTGGGAAAACCCATTATCGTCATGAGCAGGGTCGTTTTCCCGCTGCCATTGGGCCCAAAAAGCACGTGGGTTTCACCAAGCTTCATGGCCAGGTTCACGTTATGAAGGATCTCCCGTCCTTCCACCTCCACGGTCAGTCCTTCAATACTCAACGCAACATCGCCCATGTGGCCTCCTCCTACTCTGATCTAGGCTCCGTCCAATGACCAGCGTTCGCTCCTGGTAAACCAGCCCGCAGGGTCTTTTAGATACTCGTAGGAATCGACAAGGGCAAGACGGTGCCCCTGTTCCTCGGCGGCCAGGGCCTCATAGAACCGCCTCTCGGCAGGGAAGGCGCTCTCTTCGCCTCGAGAGTGATACAGCTTGTATGACCTGGCCTCCATGTCCATAGCCAGTTCGATGGCCTCGAGTTCGGACTCGGCCACCTCGATCTTGCCGCCCAGCGCGGCGGTGGCTTCCGCGAACAGAGACTTAAGCTTTCTCCCATGGTCGCGCGGCGGCTCTATGTCGGGCCAGTTCTGCCCTCTCTGGAGGGCAGCATATATTTCCTCAAACTTCTGGCGGTGAAGATCCTCTTCGTCAGCCAGCCGCTCAAATAGCTCTCTGGCAAGCCTGTTGCTGCTCTCCTGACTTGCCTTTCGGTAGAACTCCTTGCCCTGTACCTCCATGTTCAGGGCCGACTGCAGCACCTCCAGAGTCCTTGCCTGTTCATCTTCCATTTGCCTGCTCCTTTCAATGGCTCGCGAGTCTATTAGACCATGCTAGTGGAGATAATGTCCTGGATGCCGCTTCGTCTTCGATGCTGCGGCCGGACATCCTCTCTCACCAGCAAGCCCGGTACATAGCACCAGGATAGAGTAGTCGCCTGAGAACAACCGGTCATGCATAAGGATAGACGCCAGAGACGAACTTGTCAATCGATGACCGGGCCGGGATCGTCCGGCAGAAACGAGAATTCTGCTGTGCTACAATTATTGGCGGAGGTGATCACATGCGGATGTTATCCACAGAGGAACTGGGGCGGCTTATGGAGAGCGTCGAAAACCCGGCTGTCTCGATCTATATGCCCACTCACCGTGTAGGCGATATCGAGCAGGACCCGATCAGACTGAAGAACCTGCTCCGGGAAGCAGAAGCCCGGCTGGGTGACTACGGCCTTCGTACTGCCGACACGCGCAATCTGCTGGAGCCGGCCGAGCGATTACTGGCCGATTCGCACTTCTGGCAGCATCAGGGCGACGGCCTGGCTGTCTTCCTATCGCCCGGGACATTCCAGCACTATCAACTCCCTCTGAGCTTCAAGGAACTGGCGGTTGTCGCTGAACGTTTTCACATAAAACCTCTGGTCCCGCTCTTCAGTGAGGACGGGGTCTTCTATGTTCTGGCAGTAAGCCAGAACCAGGTGAAGCTGCTCCAATGCACCCGCTATCACGTTCAGGATGTAACACCGGAGGATGTTCCCTCCAGTCTTGCTGACGCCCTGAAGTACGATGACCCCGAAAAACAGCATCAGTTCCACACCACGGGACCGGGTGGTGTGACCATATCGCACGGTCACGGCATCAGCAAGGACTACGACAAGGTTAACATTCTGCGCTATTTTCAACAGGTTGACCGGGGGCTCCAATCGGTGCTGGGAGATGAGCACGCGCCGCTTATCATCGCCGCCGTGGACTACCTGCATCCTCTCTATCGAGAGGCGAGCAAATACCGTTACCTGCTAGATGAAGGAATCGAGGGCAATACTGACGGGGTGAGCGAGAAAAACTTACAGCAACAGGCCTGGCCGATCGTACAGCCGTTCTTCGAACGCGGACGAACTGAAGCGCTGGAGACATACAGCGAGGCGCTGACCAAAGGGCTTGCCACAAACGACGTGAAACACGCCGCCCTGGCTGCCTATGACGGGAGGGTTTCCACTCTGTTTGTCGCCACCGGTGCGGAACAGTGGGGTCAGTTTGATCCACAGACCCGTAAGATCCGCCTGTACAACCAAAGAGGGCCCGGCATAGAGGACTTGCTCGATTTCGCCGTCGTTCACACCCTGGCAAAGGGAGGCGCTGTCTACGCGGTGGCCCCTGGCCAGGTGCCCGGCGAAACAGCGATAGGCGCGATACTACGCTACTAGGGTCGAAGCTCTCTCTCGTCAGAAGCTCCTTAAATGCCGTGGCCCTATAGATCGAATTCTGCGGTCTCGCCCGCCTTCATCACCCGCACCTTATCCCTGAAGCCTACTGTTATCGGCGCTGCCGTGCCCTGCCGGGTGCTGACGGTCAACCGATCGCCGGTGAAGACAAGATTGACCCAGTGCTGGCGATAGAGAATGCCGAAGCGCAGTTCCCTCAAGTCAGGAGGTAGCGATGGGTCCAGTTGCAGCCTATCCCGGAGGGTTTCTAGGCCCGTGTAGCAGCGCTGAATAAGGTCTACCGTTCCCGCCATGGCTCCCAGGTGGAT
>JACUUR010000128.1 GCA_014859205.1 Dehalococcoidia bacterium
ATTGCGAGTCCCGACGCAGTCGGGACGAAGCAATCTCGGAGAAAGATGACGGGATTGCCACGCTCCGCTCGCAATGACATTGACGGGGACAATGATGTCGACAGGGATGTAGCCTGTTGGGTGAAGACTGCTGCCCGGCGTTATCCTGTATTTGTCGGCTATGGTCTGCTGGACAGGCTGGCCGAGAAGATGAAGCAAGCCGGTCTATCCGGCGCAGCCATCATAATCAGCGACCAGAACGTGTTCCCTCTCTACGGCCGGACGCTAGAGCGAATGCTCAAGGAGGCCGGAGTTGTTGTTCATTCGCTGGCGGTGCCTGCGGGAGAAGCGACGAAGAGCATCGAGTACGCCGTCAAGATCTACGATTTCCTGGTTGAGCGACGTGCGGAGCGGGACGATGTTATAGTCGCCCTGGGCGGGGGCATGGTGGGCGACCTGGCTGGCTTCGTGGCCGCCACCTTCCTGCGGGGCATGCGCTGGGTACAGGTGCCCACCAGTCTGATAGCCATGGTCGACGCCAGCATCGGAGGCAAGGTGGGGGTCGATCACCCTGAGGCCAAGAACCTGATCGGCGCCTTCTATCAGCCCCATCTGGTCCTGGCCGACCCCGAGGTTCTTGCCACCCTGCCCCAGCGCGAACTGACCTCGGGCTGGGCTGAGGTTATCAAGCATGGCCTGATCCTCGATGAGGGACTGGTGGGGTTCCTGGAGAGCAATGTCCGGGGTCTGAAGGAACTGGAGCCGGAGCTGCTCAGTAGGGCTATCGCCCGCAGCGCCGCCATCAAGGCCGCGGTCGTGAGCCAGGACGAGACAGAACGGGAGGGAAAGCGCATCCTCTTGAACTACGGACACACCATCGCGCATGGCCTGGAGGCCGCTACGGGGTATGGACGGTTTTTTCATGGTGAGGCCGTGGCCATCGGCATGATGGGGGCCGCCAGGCTCAGCCAGAGGCTGGGGCTGCTCTCTCTGGCGGCGGTTGAGCGCCAGGAAGCATTGCTGCGCGCGTTCGGCTTGCCCGTGTCAATGTCGGCGGGGTGCGACCGGGAAGAGTGGAGCCTTGCCGCGATAACCGGTGCCATGGCGCTGGACAAGAAGTTGAGAGGAAAGGAGATACGCTGGGTGCTCCTGGAGGGCATCGGCAAGGCTGTGGTCCGCAATGATGTGCCGGGGCAGGACGTGCTGGCCGTGCTTGAGGAACTGGTGAAGCCGTGACCCCTCATCTTGATCAGGGAACTGCGGTTGCCGGCTTGGTGGGCTTTCTCCTGCAAATGACAGCTTCAGGTGGATTGGGCCGAGAAGAGCAGAACGAGTTATAATGAATGCAGCGAAGAGACACCGATGGCGAAAGTAAGTATAGACGAGATAATGGCAGCGATTAAGGCGCTTCCCGAGGAGGAGTATGCCCGGTTGAGGCGGTGGTTCGCTGATATGGACTGGGAGGACTGGGACAGGGAGATTGAGGAGGACTCAGAAGCGGGGAGACTGGATTTTCTGATCAGGCAGGACGGTTGACATAACCGGGAGGACACTATGGGTACCATACGGTTCATATACTGGCACGCGGACGATATGTGGCTTGGATACCTGCAAGAATACCCAGACTATATGACGCAGGGCGAGTCGTTGGAGGAACTGAAGGAGAATCTCAGGGATGTCTATGCCGACCTGGCCAGTGGTGCTGTTCCATATGTCCGCAAAGCTGCGGAACTGGAAATAGCATGAAGCGGAAGGATCTTGTCAGACGACTGGAAGAGAAGGGTTGTGTGCTTATCAGACACGGAAGAAGACACGACTGGTATCAGAATCCAGAGACAGGGGTTGCTCAACCTGTTCCGCGACATAATGAAGTACATGAGAATCTAGCCCGGCACATACTCAAGGAACTGACGTAACAACTGACGGCGGCGGATGAGGAGCGGCGTTGG
>JACUUR010000129.1 GCA_014859205.1 Dehalococcoidia bacterium
GGCTTTCCCGGTGAACACAATTTCGAGTTGCTCAAAGCGTTCGTGGCACTGGTGAAAAGAGGCGGTGAGGACAGGGTTGTGCTGGAGGTCTACCGCAACTGCGGAGAGGCTCTGGGAATGCCAGACGAGGATGAGCCCGTGATAGGACAGAGGATCAGCCGGTTCTATGATGCGCTGCGGAGAGCCGGCCGTGAGATGGTCGCCGAGGGACGGGTAAGCCAGGAGACAGTTGAGCAAGTGCACATGAAGCTCATGACTGACGAGGAGTACATGGCAGGAGCCAACAAACACTGGGACAGAGCACTGGAAGAGACAGGATAGCCTTCCAGCAGTTCTCTGTCCTGATAGACGGTCCCGCTTACGGAGATCGGGTCACAGCCATCACCTGAAGGGCCTGTTGCTGCCCGTTCGCGCAGTTTCTTCGGGCTGTTCTTTGAGAAATGTCTGCGGAGACGGCGGGGTCTGTCCCTGCAAACGTATGCTGCCCGAAAACCATTGACGGAAGGAGTTCTCCTATATTACACTTACCGATCTAACATGCGTATGCGAGCAAGCGCGAACGAGGGCACCTGCACCAGGCTTGAGTGCCCTAATTTTATGCCCGTACAGGAGGAACAGCTATGGACTTAGTCTGGATTTCTGTAATAGCAGGGCTGGTGGGAGCAGCCGTGGTGGCATACTTCGTGCGCTATGTGCTGAAGCAGGACCAGGGGTCGAAGAGGATACAGGAGATTTCCGCTGCAATCAAAGAGGGCGGTCTTGCCTTTATCCACAGAGAATACCGCACACTGGGCATCGTGGTCACCGTGATAGCCATAATCCTGGCAGTCGTGCCTGATCTGGGCTGGCGAGTGGCCGTGGCCTTCGTGTTCGGCGCCATATGCTCCATGGGCGCCGGCTATGCCGGCATGAACATAGCGCTGAGGGCCAACGGCCGCACCTGTGCCGCCGCAGAGAAGAGCGTCAATCAGGGACTCAGGGTTGCCTTCAGGGGCGGGGCGGTTATGGGGCTGACCGTGGTGAGCATTGGCCTCATCGGGTTGTCGATTCTCTATTTTGCCTGGCATGACCTGCCTGATTTCCGGTTCCTGTTCATCATCCCCGCCTACGGCACCGGCGCTTCGCTGGTAGCTCTGTTCGCCAGGGTGGGAGGCGGGATCTTCACCAAAGGGGCCGATGCCGGTTCGGATCTGGTGGGGAAGGTGGAGGCAGGCATACCGGAGGACGATCCCAGGAACGCTGCGGTTATAGCTGATAACGTGGGCGACAATGTCGGCGACGTATGCGGCATGGGCGGTGACCTTTTTGAGTCGTATGTGCAGACGGTGATCGCCACCATGACGTTATCTGCTGTTGTTGTGGCAATTGGAGTGGTCGGTGATATCAAAACTGCGTGGTATTTGCCTATGCTGATCATGGCTGGGGGCATCGTGGCCTCCGTGATCGGCTGCTTCCTGGTCAGGATAGGGGAGAAGCTGGAGATGGGCGCTCTGCTGGGCGCTCTGCGGCGGGGCACGCTCGGGGCCACGGTACTGGCTGCCGTATTCGGCTTTCTGATCATCTACTTCCTGGGCGCCAGTCTGGGGCTTTTCTGGGCCATGTTTGCCGGCCTGGCCGCCGGTGCACTGATAGGGGAAAGCACCAACTACTTCACCTCCTATGCCTTCAGGCCGACCCAGGAGATCTCTGAGGCCTCGGCCAGCGGCGCCGGGCCCACCATAATCCGCGGCTTTGCCACCGGCCTTATGAGCACCTGGCCCCCGGTGGTGTTGATAGCCATCGCCATTGTAGTGGCCTTTCATTTCGGCAGCTTCTACGGCGTGGCGTTAGCCTGCGTCGGAATGCTATCCACCCTGGGCGTAACGCTGGCCACCGACGCTTACGGACCCATAGCCGACAACGCAGGCGGGATCACCACCCAGGC
>JACUUR010000057.1 GCA_014859205.1 Dehalococcoidia bacterium
GGAGGGCACGCTGAGAATTGCCTGGGCCGGCAATGAGATGCCGGTCCTGAAGCAGATCAGGGAGAGGTTCGGCAGGGAGAAGCCCCTGGCGGGGGTGCGCATCTCCGCCTGCCTGCACATCACCACGGAGACAGCTAACCTGGCACTGGCTTTGAAGGAGGGTGGCGCCCAAGCGGTGCTGTGCGCCTCCAATCCGCTTTCAACGCAGGATGATGTAGCCGCTGCCCTGGTTGAGAGTGGAGTTGCGGTCAACGCCATCAAGGGAGAGGACAACGAGACCTACTACCGCCATATAGTCACCGCCCTGGAGCACAGGCCTCAGCTGACCATGGATGACGGCGCGGACCTGGTCTCCACCCTTCACAAGGAATATCCCGCACTCGCTGCCGATGTCATCGGCGGCACCGAGGAGACGACCACGGGCGTGATCAGATTGCGGAACATGGCGCGAGCCGGCAAGCTGGTCTACCCTATTATTGCCGTAAACGATGCTCAGACCAAGCATCTGTTCGACAACAGATATGGGACGGGGCAGAGCACGATCGACGGCATTACCAGAGCTACCAACATACTCTGGGCGGGCAGGAAGGTGGTTATCTGTGGCTACGGCTGGTGTGGCAAAGGGATAGCCAGGAGGGCTCAGGGGCTGGGAGCCCACGTCATCATCACCGAGGTCAGGCCCATCCCTGCTCTGGAGGCTGCCATGGACGGCTATCAGGTCATGCCCCTGATCGAGGCCTGCCGGGTGGGTGAAGTCTTCATCACGATCACCGGCGATACGCACGTGATCGACAAGGCGCACATGCTGGCGATGAAGGACGGAGCTATCCTGGCCAACAGCGGACATTTCAACGTAGAGATAAACATCGTGGCATTGGAGGGCCTGGCCAGGTCGAAGAAACGGGTACGGTCTTCTGTTGACGAGTATACGCTGGGTGACGGACGGCGCATCTATCTTCTGGGTGAGGGCAGGCTTATCAACCTGGCCGCCGCCGAGGGACACCCGGCCAGCGTCATGGATATGAGCTTTGCCAACCAGGCCCTGTGCCTTGAGCACCTTAACGTGATGAAAGGACAGCTTCGGCCCGCGGTCTATCCTGTGCCTGATGAGATCGACCAGGAGGTAGGCAGGCTAAAGCTGGCCTCCATGAACATCAGCATCGATTCCTTGACCGAGGAGCAGCAGAAATATCTGGATAGCTGGGAAGAAGGGACATAGAAAGGAGCAAAGATGACCAATAGCTTTAATCAGTCGGACTCGTACTTAGCCACCGCGGAGTGTGTCACCGAGGGGCATCCTGATAAGCTCTGCGACCAGATCTCGGACGCTATCCTTGACGCCATGCTGGATAAAGACCCTTTCGCCAGGGTGGCCTGCGAGGTAACAGTGGCCATGGGTATGGCCATAGTACTGGGTGAGATCACCTGCAAGTGCTACGTGGAAATCCCTGAGATTGTGCGGCGGGTGATGAAAGAGGCAGGATACGACAAACCCGAATATGGCTTCGACTACCGGACCTGTGGAGTGCTTGTGTCGGTGAAGGAGCAGTCGGGGGACATCGCCGCCGGGGTGGGAGAGTCTCTGGAGATTAGAACGGGAAAGGCAACCGATGTGGTGTTGGACAAGACCGGTGCTGGGGACCAGGGCATGATGGTCGGCTTTGCCTGCCGAGAAACCCCTGAACTCATGCCCTTGCCCATTACGCTGGCGCATAAGCTGTGCCGGAGGCTGGCTCAGGTCAGAAAGGAGGGCCTTCTGCCCTATCTCAGGCCGGACGGCAAAGCCCAGGTAACCATAGAGTACAGTCATGGCGTACCCAGAAGGGTGGTCTGCGTTGTTCTCGGTGCTCAGCACGATCCCGGCGTGAAACGCGAGGTCATTGAGCGGGACCTGATAGAACAGGTAGTTAGACAGGTCATGCCTGCCGGTATAATGGATGACCGGACTGAGTTCTACGTCAATAGCGCAGGTCAGTTTGTCATCGGCGGCCCGGTGAGCGACACCGGTTTCACCGGGCGCAAGATTATTGCCGATACCTATGGCAGCGCCTGCGGACATGGTGGAGGCGCCTTCTCCGGAAAGGACCCTACCAAGGTGGACCGCTCTGCCGCTTACATGGCCAGATATGCCGCCAAGAACATAGTGGCTGCCGGACTGGCCGATTACCTCGAACTTCAGGTTGCCTATACCATTGGCAAAGCTTATCCCCTGTCACTGTCCGTCGAGACGTTCAGCACGGGCAAGGTCTCGGACGAGGTCATAAGGGAACTCATTGAGAAGCACTTCGACTTTCGACCTGAGGCCATCATCCGGGCTCTGGACCTGCGTCGGCCCATCTACCGCCAGACCGCTACCTACGGCCACTTCGGGAGAGAAGACCTCGATCTGCCCTGGGAGAGAATAGACAAGGCCGACATCCTGAGGAGAGAGGCCGGACTCTAGGAGTACCGACCCGCGGTCTTGCCGGTTCGGTTGCGTTCAGCGAACACGCCGAGCTCCAGTCCCACCACTAGCCTGTCACATCGCGCTTTCGGAACAAGTAGAAAGCTGCCGCGATGAATACTATGTTGTAGAGAGCAAGGGTTATGAAGGCGTGGGCTGTTCCGGTCGTTTGGCTTGAGATGACAGCCTCAGGTTGTGCCGTGATAAACTGGGGCGGGCTGCCCATAGAGGTGATAACTCTGACGTTGGCTGCAAGCAGGTAGTCGGGTATCCTGGCTATCCAGCCGCCGGCCGTGCCCATGAAGGCGGTGGCAATGGGTTCCAGAAACAACACTCCTATGCCCAGGGCACTACCCGGCATGACCGAACGCCCGACCACGGCGAAGAGGAAGCCGAGTAGTATGTAGGGTACCAAGACGTAGAATACACGCCAGAACTGAAGGAACTGTTCCCATAGGAACTGGCTTGTAGCAAAGCTGAAATCAAAGGCGTATCCGCCGATGGCGGTGGTAACCAGGCTCATGGCAAAGCCGGTGGCCAGACCGATAACCATGCCTATCAGAACTAGAGCCGCCACTGCTATCAATTTGGCACCGAGCAGCTTGAGACGCCCCTCGCTGCAGATGAGCATGGTCCTTATTGTGCGCCAGCTGTACTCGCTGCCGATGGAGTTGGCGCTGAGGATCACCGCCAGCACCGCTCCGAGGGTAGATATTATCGATAGGGCAATAGGCAGGGCCAGCGGCAGTCCCAGTGGGTTGATTGTTCCTGCGCCACCCTGCATCATGCCCAGACCCGGGCCCGTGATGACCCGTCTGGATATGGCCAATAACACCAGGCAGGCGACGGCCGTGACGCCCATCAGCACAAAGAGAAGTACCCTGGTCATCAGGCGCTTTCGCAGCTTGAAAAACTCGGCGTTAATCAGTCTGATCATGGCTTTCACGACCTGTTAACTCTAAGAATACGCTTTCCAGGCTAAGAGTGCGGCTGACTAACTCCGAGGCAAAGATCTCTTGCTCGGCCAGAGCCCTGTTTATGTCCGAGGCGCTGTCCTTCGGAGCGTGCACAATCAGACAATCGCTTTCGATCCGTGCGGATTCTATCCAGGACAGGCCGGTGAGGACTTCGACAGCCCTTGCAGGGTCAGGTACCTTGATCTGAAACACCGTTTGCCGCATTAGTAGCTCCTGAATGGGAGCCGAGGCGAGCATGGTGCCCTGCTTGATTATGGCCACCCTGTCGCAAACCTGCTCTACTTCGTGGAGCAGGTGGCTACATAGCAGTACGGCGCGGCTTTCATGTGCCAGCTTCGGGATCAGGTCCCGTACCTCCTTGGTTCCGGCCGGGTCAAGCCCGCTGGCGGGTTCGTCGAGGATGATCAGTTCAGGGTCGCGCAGCAGCGTTGAGGCTATTCCCAAACGTTGCTTCATGCCCATGGAGTAGTGGCTATACCTGTCGGCGGCGCGGTCCAGCAGGCCAACCCGCTCCAGTACCTCGGTGATCCTGCATCCGGGGATCCCTCCGATAGCCATGGCAAGTACCTCCAGGTTGTCCCGTCCTGACAGGTAAGGATAGAAGGCAGGCTCCTCAATCATAGCGCCCACTCGCCGGAGGGCTGCCCACCGGTCATCGTCCAGCCGGCGTCCAAAGAGCTCGATGCTGCCCGCAGTAGGAGCGACCAGCCCCAGAATCATCCCCACCGTGGTGCTCTTGCCGGCACCGTTCGGCCCCAGAAAGCCGAACACCTCGCCCCGCCGGAGCTCTATGTTGAGGTCCTTCACGGCTTCCAGCTTGCCGAAGCGCTTTGTCAGGCCGACGGTTCGCAGGAGGGTGCCGTTGTGGCTCGCCGGGGAGGCAGGAGATCCGCTGTATACCTGGTTGGTCATGTCGGCTTTCTGTCTTTGTCCGTGACCGCCGCCGTTGCTGTAACTCATACGGACGTTATTAACGGCAATCTTATATTCGGCGAGGGGTCCGCGTCAACGCTTCGGACCGTCGAATGGCCGTATAGAGCGGAGTATGCCCTGTCAGGTCTTTGCCGCACTTGTCTCGAGGCCATGGCGGCCTTCAGGTCTTTGATCTGGTTCGCGCCCACTTCTTGATTAGACCTGCGGCCCAGCACATCTTTGACGCTCCACTCGCGGTTCACTCCCGGCTGAGTCATACCCTGCTAGCCCAGCCGAGCTATCACGACCTCGCCATCCTCTGTGACGACGGTCATGGTGCGTTGACAGTGGGGGCAGGTCAGCGGGCCGCTGTAGTTAAGCTGGGATGGCTCCAGAGCGATACGTTTGCCACAGCCCAGGCACAGCACTCCTGAGGGGCTTTCTGCCCCTGCCTGGTGCTGTTGCTTGTGGCTCGCTAACTGTTCTATGGTGGCGAATTCGATCCCGCAGGTAACACACTTGTAACGCATTTCTCTCCTCCTGGCATTCTCAGATCGCTGAATCGCCCGGGCACCGAGTCTGTTGTTCGGCGATTATACCACGGTGTTTGCAGCGCCAGGAATCATCAAACTATGGATGAGCATCATCCTCTATGTCCCCTGGGAGACAGGAGCGGCGACCCTACTGAGCATATCTGCGTGCGTACTTGTCGGCATCGAACTTTCGTCTCAGGCCGTTGGCACTCATGTAACGGACATTGCCGAATATGGCTCGGGGAGCCCAGGGCCGGTCATGCTTGCCGAAGCACCAGGCAACACCGGCAAAGCCGTTGGCATCTCTGAACTGGAGATTACTGCCAGGACTATAGTATAGTGAAACTCGACAGCCCTGTCAGTTTGCGCCCTTGCGGCGAGAGCAGAGAGGGGTTCGACACGCCGTTTTGTGAGTTCGGAGGCGATTGCCAAGGATGCCCGGACCTGACGAGTTGCTGAGAAACGTGATCGGCGGCCAGTACTTCGCCGTACTCAATACGCTCGGCAATGGCCTACCTCACAGCAGCCTGATCTCCTTCGCCGTGACGGATGACCTACGATCACTGGTGTTTGTGACCGGCCGGAACACCCGCAAATACAGGAACATACGGGAGAATGGCAATGTGTCGCTCTTGATCGACAACAGAACTAACCAGCCCTCCGACATCTCTGAGGCTATTGCCATAACGGCAAGCGGCTCCGCCAGCGAAGAAGTGAGCAGTGCTACTCTCTGGTGGGATGTTTTCTTGAGCAGACACCCTCAACTCCGGCAGTTCGTGGAAGCTCCCGATACCGCCATAATAGTGGTGGCAGTGCGGGAATATGCCATTGCCCGATTCGATGAGACACAACGTGTGTCCATGTCTGAGTGACCACTACCTGTACTTAATCATGGTGCCCCAGGTCTCCACCTTGTTGAGTCATCTGTCAGTGGATGTGAGGTGCCTTAGGAATGAGAACCGCGCCTCTGCAAGGTTCGGCCTGGTCAGATCTGGTGGATTCGGCCGCAATGGGGGCACCTGACCGCCGGCTGCTTGAACGCAGGCGGCACCCGCAGCCTGGCGCCGCAGTCGCAGGGGATCGTCTTGTAGTCGCTCATCCGCCACATCGCATCCGAGGTCTCGCGAGCCCGGTGTATCTCGTCAGGCTCAACGGGCCTCTCCTCCTGGCTCGGGGCTGCCAACGGGACAACTGCGGCTGCCATGGCACTGGCGGGTATGACCCCTTTGCCACCCCGGTGGACATGGCGGTAGGCCTGGTCGTAATCGTTGAATGAGGCGCCGGACATAGCCCGCAGTATCCGTATCCTCTCCGATATAGGAGGGTGGGTGCTGGAGAGATCACTGGCCCTCATGCCCTTCTTGCGGAAAGGGTTGACGATGTACATGGGTGCTGTGGCTTGATTGGCTGCCTTCAACTGCCCGGTCGAGGTGCCCAGCTTCTCCAGAGCCGAGGCCAGTCCTTCGGGATATCTGGTGTAAAGGGCCGCCGAGGCATCGGCCAGGTATTCCCTCTTCCGGGAGATCGCAAAGTAGATGAGCTGGGCCATGATGGGTGCAAGAATCATGAATACCAGTGCTACAACCAGTATGATTACGTTGCCAGCGCCACCTCCTCCGGAGGAGCTTCTTCTCGATCCGGTCATGCTGCCGAAGATCAGAAAACGTGACCCGTACCAGGCCAGAATGACGATGGTGCCGAGCAGTATACTGCACATCGCCATGAGCAGCACGTCGCGGTTCTTAACATGCGAGATCTCGTGGGCGATGACGCCCTGTAGTTCATCGCGGTTGAGCTTCTGCAGCAAGCCAGACGTGATCGCCACCGACGCCCGCTTGGGGTCGCGCCCGATGGCGAAGGCGTTCAAGGCCGGATCATCGATTATGTAGACATCGGGCATCGTCTCCAGCCCCGAGGCGATCTTCATCTCCTCGACGACGTTGTACAGGCGGGGGTGGTCATCAGGTTTGATCTTCTTGGCTCGGTGCATTCGGAGCAGGACACTGTCGCCCTGGAAATAGCCGACCAGGCTCAGGATCACCCACAGCAGTATGGCGATGACCAGGCCTGCCACGGGGCTGTCGAAAAAGTACAGACCCAGGACATAACCAAGCACGATCAGTAGTGCTCCCATGCCTATGGTCAGCACCACCGACCTTATCTGATTGGACCTGATCTGTTCCCACACAGCTGACGTGTCTGCTTACTAACTGAAACTAACCTTGGGAGCTTCCCGCTCTGCGGCCAGAGTAACCTCGAAGAACTCGCCCTCCTTGAACTTGAACATGGAGGCCACGATGTTGGAGGGAAACATGTGCGTCTTGTTGTTATATCTCAGCACCGAATCGTTGTAGTACTGGCGCGAGAAGCTTATCTTGTTCTCGGTCGAGGTTAGCTCCTCCTGAAGCGCCAGGAAGTTCTGGTTTGCTTTCAGGTCCGGGTATCGTTCGACGACAACCATCAGACGCGATAAGGCCGAGCTCAACTCGCCCTCGACCTTGGCTCGCTCGCCTGCTCCGGCGGAGGTCGCCTGCTGGGCGATGTTGCGCGCCTTGGTCACCGCTTCCAGGGTTTCCCGCTCGTGCTTCATATAGCCCTTGGCCGTTTCCACCAGGTTGGGAATGAGGTCGTAGCGCCGTTTGAGCTGCACGTCGATCTGCGCCCAGGCGTTCTTGACCTGGTTGCGCAGCCTGACCAGGGCGTTGTAGTTGGCTATCAGGAAGATAACAAGGACCACCACAACGATACCGATAATGATAGGTGCTACCATATTGAACCTCCTTTACTCACTTCGCGTTATATTCTAGCCCAGAGAACACTGCCCGAAAAGTCTGTCTTTCATGCAGGCTCTGTGCGCCACTGCTATGTCGAGGGCTGGCTTACCCAATCGTTACGTCAACCTTGCGGCTAACGTCCAGTCCCCGGGGAACATCTAGCTTGGCCAGCAGATACCACTTGATCCGCCGGGACGGAAGACGGCCTGTCAAAGCCGCGGCCGTCTGTGCCACCTTCATGGCCTCGCCGAGCTTTCCTTCCGCCTGCTGTGCCTGCGGACTCACGCTCAGGATATCGGCCGGGATCTTCATCTCGAAGCTATACTCTTGGCCCGGATTGTACTCCTTTTCGCCGTCTAGCTGTTGCTTGAAGTCGTAGACTCGCGTGCGCTGCTGCTCGGTCCTCATTGAGGTCTGCCCGCCGCTGACGCCCATTCTGGTCTGGGTGGTTATCTGTTCCCCGATCAGCGCTATGCTTGCTTCCCGCGCCTTGACGGGCTTCTTCAGTGACAGGGTGACGACGCCGGAGATGGTATCTCCGGGAGCATAGTGGGTCTTCTGCAATCCTATTTCGATCTTGCCTTTGCCGAACATGATCCCTCCTTAGCTATTGCTGCGGGGCTTCGAACACTTCCTCCAGGAAACCGATGACCTGTTCGCCGGCATCATCTATGTGCGGATGCTCGGTAGCCAGATGTTTCATCAGCTGGCTGACTTCGCCGCCGTCAAACCACAGTCCATGCTCATCATGGCACATGTCGATGAGAATCTTCGGTTCCTGGCCTATCGCCGTCTTCTTCATCTTATGCCCGCAGATGGGGCACTTCCGTTTCTTCTCCGAAGACGCGGCCTCTTGAGCCTGGAGAATGCCGTCAAGAAATGTCTTTGATTCTTTGAGACCGTGCGACTCAAGCAGAAGCTCCAACTCTCCAGAGTCGAACCACACTCCCCTACAGCTATCACAGTAGTCAAGCTCAACGTCGTGATACTCGACGACTATCATAGCGGATTCGCAAACAGGGCAAATCATGGCTCATCGAGGTGGTCAGGCGTAGTTTCGACGAATAGTGTAGAGCCTCGGCAGGGCCATGTCAAGAACTCATTGCATGGATCTCCGTCTGACGTTGAAGGACAGGGTAGACGTGCGATCGAGTAGGCAGCGACCTCCGACTGGTCGCTGCGAGCTAAGGAAACGCGGCAGTTCTGTGACTGCGGCGGTGCTCTAGATGGTTTCTATCCTTATGTCGTCCGCGCTGTTGACTTCCCTCTCCAGGTCAACCACCGCCACGGCGGGTTCCGAACGGTAATGTCTGTAGGCCGAAGAGGTGAATATGGTAAGGCATCTTCCGCCGTACATTACGGAGGGTGCATCCGGCTGATGAGACCTGACCAGGACGTTCTTGCTGAAGCGGGACATCAGCCGTTCGAACCATCCCTGCCCGAAGCTGAGTCTACCGCCATAGGGATCGGCTCCCAGAAACTCTCCTGCTCCTTCTTGCCAGTCACCCCAGGTTATCTGCTGCCATTCGGCACTCCCCGGCACTATGCCGTTTATGTCGTCAAGAGCGGGCACATCCGGCAGCGCTCCATGGAGCGCAATGATTCCATTCGAGGAAGATGCTGCCAGCGGCAGACCGGCAAGAACCTCGCCATAGCGCAGGCGGAGTCTGTCGCCCAGCCCTTCCCAGAAATCGGCAGGATGAAAGCTGGATAGAGCATGGCCCTCGTGGTTGCCCATGAGCAGATAGAGAGAATCCGGGTGCTCGATCTTCTGCTCGAGCAGGAAGTTGATGTTCCGTTGGGAAGCTGGCCCCCGATCTACATAGTCGCCAAGGAAGACCAGCCTGTGCTTCGGCTTGAGGTACTTATGTACAACCTTCTCTGTGGCGTTGAGGTCACCGTGCGTGTCGCCGACGAAAACTGCTGTGCCTGTCTCCAGACTTATGAGCTTTGCCTCCGAAGCAAACCTCTTCTCGGCCTCGTCGAGCAATCGTTCGGTTCTATCCCCTGTCACCGGGTTAAGCTCTCCTTCACGTTGCCGTGCACATCCACAGCATAGATGCTTTGGATGGGGAAAATCAACTCCTATCTGTATTGGCTTGGGAAGGAGCTCTATGATGATTGGCTTTGCCTGCGTGCTTCTGATATGATGCAGGCATGAAATCGGGTCTGGTCTATGACCCAATCTACTTAGAACACGAGACCGGCGACCACGTTGAGAACCCCCGCAGGCTGTCAAATACGATCTCCTATCTAGAAGAGACCGGGACCAAGGAAAAGCTCACCTGTCTTACTCCGCGGCGCGCTTCGCTTGAGGAACTGCGCATGGTGCATTCGCCCGAGTACATCTCAGGCGTGCAGGGCAGAGCTGAGAAGGGGGGTGGCTGGCTTGACGGTGACACGTTATTGTGTCGGAGATCATACGAAGTTGCCCTATATGCTGCTGGAGGAGTCCTGATAGCTACCGAAGCGGTGATGAAGGGGGAGGTGGACAACGCCTTTGCTCTGGTTAGGCCGCCGGGGCATCATGCCATCTATGACCAGGCAATGGGCTTCTGCATCTTCAACAATGTGGCCATTGCCGCCAGGTTTGCTCTGAGCATGTTCGACATCCAGCGCCTCCTTATCGCTGACTTTGATGTTCACCACGGCAATGGGACTCAGGACGCTTTCTATTCAGACCCCGGAGTGCTCTACTTCTCAGCCCACCAATATCCCTTCTACCCGGGGACAGGATGGATAGATGAGACCGGAACGGGCGAGGGAAAAGGGGCGACGGTCAACGTCCCCATGGCAGCAGGTTGGGGCGACGAGCAATACTCGAGAGTTTTCAGCGAGATCCTGGCTCCGGTAGCCCGCAGATTTCAGCCTCAACTCATCCTGGTTTCGGCCGGGTTCGATGCTCATTGGGCCGATCACCTGGCCATGATGAAGGCCAGCGTCACAGGCTTTGCGCAGACGGCACGCATCCTGAACGAACTGGCGGCTGAACTGTGCCAGGGGCGCCTTGTTTTCACTCTGGAGGGTGGCTACAACCTGCGGGTGGTTGCCGCTTCCGTGAAAGCCGTCTTCGATGTCCTTTTCGGTAGTTCAGACATTGATGACCCGTTGGGGGTGGCAGCGCCAAGACACTTTGATGGATTTGAGGGCCATATCGCCAAGGTAAAGCGCATCCACCGGCTGGAAGAGTAGCAGGCCGAACTAGGTCGAACTCTGAGCAAAGGGCAGCAGTCTCTTCCAATCTCGCCTTTCCCAGACGACCAGAAGCTGACTGGAAATGCAGATGGAGCTGTAGGTGCCGATGATGACGCCCAGCACCAATACCAGGACGAAGTATTGTATGGTTGCTCCGCCGAAGAGGAGCAGGGCTAACAGCACGAACAGCGTGGTCAGGGCGGTGTTCATACATCTCGTCAGCGTGTCTACGAGGCTCATGTTTACCGTCTGCGAGAAATCGGGGCTGATGTGCCTGGCCATGTTCTCTCGTATGCGGTCAAAGATGACCACAGTGTTGTTGATGCTGTAGCCTACGACGGCCAGAAGTCCGGTGATAAACATGGCATCTACGGCCACATCGGCAAGCAAGCCCAGCAGGGCGAAGATGCCCACTATTATGAACACGTCGTGGGCGAGCGCGACAACAGCACATGCGCCCCAGCGAAAGGGCCTGGGCATGCGGCGAAACGCCCAGATAATATAGAGCATCATGGCCACCGCCGCTACTATTACGGCGA
>JACUUR010000058.1 GCA_014859205.1 Dehalococcoidia bacterium
GCTGAGCAGGGAAAGGACAAGGGGCATTCGAGTGGGTAGCATATCGCCGCCCCGGCAACGCAGGTAGAGGAAGCGCATGGACGGCTTCTTTCACAACGGGTTCGGGGCACTTAGCTGGGGCAACGTCGTTATGCTGGCCGTCGGGCTGGCCTTTATCTGGCTGGCCATCGTCAAGAAGTGGGAGCCCTACGAGTTGTTGCCTATCGGCGTAGGCGTGATTCTTGCCAATCTGCCTGCCACCGGGCTGTTGACTCAGCCTCATGAGGCCGGTTCGCAATTCGGCTCCGCCGGTCTGCTGGGCGTCTTCATCGAATACGGGCTTCTCCGCTACACCATTCTTCCGCAGCTCATATTCCTGGGCCTGGGAGCCATGACCGACTTCGGCCCTTTGATAGCCAATCCTCGCCTGTTCTTGCTGGGAGCGGCAGCGCAGTTGGGCATATTCATTGCATTCTTGGGTGCTCTGGCCCTGGGCCACTTCGGCCTTGCCGGCTTCGGGTTGAAGGAAGCAGCCGCCATCGCCATCATCGGCGGCGCCGATGGCCCGACAACTATCTACCTGACCTCGCAGTTCGCCCCCCAGTTGATGGGGATTACGGCAGTGGCTGCCTATTCATACATGGCCATGGTGGCGATCATACAGCCACGTATCATATATACGCTGACGACGAAGAAGGAGCGGATGACATATATGAAGCCGCAGCTCCGCGATGTGTCGCAGCGGGAGAAGATCCTGTTTCCCATAGTGTGTATCATACTGGTCATCTTGTTGGTGCCACGTAGTGCGCCCCTGGTGGGCATGTTCATGTTCGGGAACCTGCTTCGCGAAAGCGGGGTGGTGTCAAGGCTGGTAGAAGCGGCCGAGTACTCGCTCATGAATATCGTCACCATTATCCTCATGCTCTGTATCGGTGCCTCTATGCCGGCCGAGCTGGTAATGCGGCCCGAGACGCTGATGATACTGACTCTGGGACTGATTTCATTTGCCGCCGGCACCGCCGGCGGTGTGCTCATGGCCAAGCTGATGAGGGTGGTAACCAAGCAGCCACTGAATCCCATCATTGGCGCCGCAGGGGTCTCGGCCGTGCCCATGTCGGCGAGGGTAGCCCAGCACCTGGGACAGAAAGAGAATCCCCGCAACTTTCTGCTCATGAATGCCATGGGCCCCAATGTGGCCGGTGTGATCAGCTCCGCGGTTGTGGCCGGGGCATTCCTGGCTATTCTGGGCTAGCCGTTTTGCCTGAGTTTGACAGGCACTTTGGCAAAGCGATATATTCGGGATAACAAATTACACTCAAGGAGGGTAACTATGAGGAACACAGATCAGGCCGAGTTCTACCGCGCAGCTGAGAGGTTCATCGACAGGTTCATGGAAGAGGAGCCTGTGGCAGCCACTCAGATGGGAGACCATCGTTTTGATGACAGGCTCGCCGATTACAGCAAGGCTGCGCTGGACAGACAGGTGGGGCAGGTCAGGCAGGCCATTGCGGAGTTTGAGAGCTTTGATACCAGCGGCTTTGATGTGGATGCCGGGATCGACCACCGCCTGATGCTGCAGATCGCCAGGTCGGCGCTGCGCAGCTTTGAGAAGCTCAAAGGGCACATGCGGAACCCCGGCGCATATTGTCAGGAGTGTCTGGGCGGTGTTTTTCTGCTGCTGATCAAGGACTTTGCCCCGCTGGAGGAACGTCTGGAGAAGGCCCTGGGCAGGTTACGGGCTATACCTGAGGTTCTGGCCCGGGGACAGGAGAACATAAGCCCGGCCGAGGTGCCGCCGGTCTGGAATCAGGTGGCGCTGGAGTCCGCCCAGCAGGGCCTGGCCCTGTTCAGCATGCTGATTCCAGCGTTGGCGCAGCAGACCCCGAGGCTGGCGCCTCAGCTTAACGAGGCCAGCCAGGCGGCCGCTAAGGCCATGGAGGAGTACGTACGCTTTCTCAAAGAGGAGGTGGCCGGTAAGGCAAGGGGCGACTTCGCTGTGGGCAGGGAGCTGTTCGAGGAGATGCTGCGTGACGACCACATGCTGGATTACAGCGCGGAGGAACTGCTGCAGACCGGTTGGCGGCTGTTTGAGGATACTCAGGCCCAGATGGAGAAGCTGGCCGGAGAGATCGGTGGGGGGAAGACAGTCAAGGAACTCCTTGAGGATGCCAAGGCCGACCATCCCAAGGCCGAGGAGTTACTCGATGTCTATAGGCGGGAGATGGCGAGGGTAAAGGAATTCGTGGCACAGCGGGGTATAGTAACCATCCCCGAAGGCGAGTCCTTGAAGATCGAGCCTACCCCGCCTTTTCTGCGAGGAATAATCCCTTATGCGGCCTACATGATGCCGGGGCCGCTGGAGAAGAAGCAAGAGGGAATATTCCTGGTTACCCCGGTCGATCCGCAAAGCCCCAGGGAGGAGCAGGAGGAGAAGCTCAGGGGGCAGAACCATGCCAAGATCCCCGTCACTGCCCTGCATGAGGCCTATCCCGGGCATCATCTCCAGCTTGTCTATGCCAACACGGTCGGTTCACTACCGCGGAAACTGGGCGGGTTCATCTCCACTTTGTTCATCGAGGGCTGGGCCTTCTACTGCGAGGAGTTGATGGAACAGCTGGGCTATATCGACAAACCCATGCAGCGATTGGGCAGGCTTACCGATCAGCTCTGGCGGGCGGCCCGCATCATCTTGGACGTGTCTCTGCACACCGGGAAGATGACTGTGGAGGAGGGGATCGATTTCCTGGTTGAGAAGGCGGGCCTGGAGCGGAGCAATGCGCAGGCCGAAGTGAGACGCTACACCATGAGTCCCACCCAGCCGATGAGCTACCTCATCGGCAAGCTGGAGATCATGAAGGTAATCGATGAGTACAAGAGCAAGCATCCTGAGGCGTCACTGAAAGATATCCATGACGCCGTCCTGTCGTGTGGCTCTCTCCCTCCCCGCCTGATGCGGGAGCGGCTTCTTACGTCTTGAGTGCACTCCAGATTATTCGAGATTTTCTGGGTTCGGCGAGCCCCGACTTGTCGGGGCGAAGCAATCTCGTTAAGAAGCAGGAAATTCCCTACTGCCCGACATGACGTGGGGCTCCCGGCAATAACCGGCAGGATGTGTCATCAGCGTCCCGAACGACGATCGGCTATTGACAAATCGTGGGACAGGGTTTATATTTGGCACAATTGAATACTGGCAAAGGCTGAGAACAGGACTAGTATAGCTTAAGGCGGAGTTCAGAGAGTCGGGTAAGGTGTGAGCCGATACTTGCGCGAGGCTGGAATGGACCTGGGAGCCGCAAACCGAAAGGCTGACACCTAGTAGGCTTTGCCGCAGGGACAGCGTCATCACAGTCCAGGGTATCGCCAATAGGCCGTACCTGACAAGAGATGGCCGAAAGGCCGAAATAGGGTGGCACCGCGAAGGTGAGAACCTCTCGCCCCTTGGCGAGGGGTTTTTTTGTTGAGTTTGGTATGGGAAGTGTGCAATGCGTCTACGGTTCATTGAATGTACTGCCATGGCCCATGATCAAGGAGGTCGATATGTAGAATAGACCGAATCCGTGATATGAACTGAACATGAAACCGAAAGGAGGAGACATGCAGACAAAGGCTGTATTGACAGAGAAGGAAATGCCCACGCATTGGTACAATATTCAGGCCGACCTGCCTGAGCCACTGCCGCCGCTGCGGCATCCTGCGACCAAAGAACCCACTCGGTTACCACCTCCGCTATTCCCTGAGGCATTGAATGAACAGGAGTTCAGCAAGGAAAGGTGGATCGAGATCCCCGAAGAGTTGCAGGACATCTATCGCACATGGAGACCGACGTTGCTGCACAGGGCCTATCGGCTGGAGAAGACACTCGACACCCCGGCCAGAATCTTCTTCAAGTATGAAGGCACGAGCCAGGCGGGCAGTCATAAGCCCAACACCGCCGTGGCTCAGGCCTACTATAACAAGAAGGAAGGGGTGAAAAGGCTGGCCACCGAGACCGGGGCGGGACAATGGGGCAGTGCTCTAGCTATGGGCTGCACATTCTTCGGCCTTGAGTGCAAGGTCTACATGGTCAAGGCCAGCTATTACCAGAAACCGTATCGCCGTGTTCTGATGGAGACCTGGGGGGCACAGGTGATACCCAGCCCCAGCGAGGAGACTGAGATAGGGAGAAAGATCCTCAAGGATGACCCGGACTGCGCGGGCAGCCTGGGCATAGCCATCAGCGAGGCAGTAGAGGATGCCTTTGCCCGTGATGATACCAGATACTCCCTGGGCAGCGTTCTGAACCACGTCCTGTTGCATCAGACGGTCATCGGACTGGAGGCCATGAAACAGCTTGAGAAGCTCGATGTGTATCCCGACATCATCGTGGGCTGCATCGGCGGCGGTTCCAACTTCGCCGGGACTTTTCTGCCCTTTGTCAAAGATAAGATTGAGGGCAGGAAACCAGATCTGCGCATCATCTGTGTTGAGCCTCAGGCTTGCCCGACGGTAACCAAGGGCCTGTACGCCTGGGACTACGGCGACGTGGCGGGAATGGCGCCGATTGCCCTCATGTACACCTTGGGGCACGGCTTTGTGCCGCCTCCGCTGCATGCCGGAGGGTTGAGGTATCATGGCATGGCCCCCATCATCTGCCATCTGCATAAGCTGGGTTTCGTGGAGGCACGCGCCGAGTATCAGATCCCGGTGTTCGAGGCCGCCGTGAAATTCGCCCGCAGCGAGGGCATTGTGGCCGCGCCGGAGGCTGCACATGCGATCAAGGTGGTCATAGATGAAGCGCTGAAGTGCAGGGAGTCAGGAGAAAAGAAGGATATCCTGCTTGCTCTCAGCGGGCATGGCCACTTCGATCTGGCTGCCTATGATGAATTCCTGTCGGGCAGGCTTCAGGACTATGAATATCCCAGGGAGTTGGTTGAGAAGGCCTTGGCCGATCTGCCTAAGGTGGATTGAGAAGTCGACGGTGCCGCGGTGGAAGCGATTGCCGCAGGGCCGGGTGAGGAGGGCTGCGGGCCTGTAGGACAGGCCGGTGTAGGGGGCAGGAACTAAAGAGTTATGCGCATGTCCTCATAGCCCAGGCTTATGTCCGCCTCCAGTTCCCGGGCTACTTGAGCGACTTCCTCTTTGATCTCCTGCTCATACGGGTTCCCGATGTGGACGACAATCACACGCGGCAGGTACCCTTTGAGGTCGCGGAACTGCCTGAGTTCCTCCTTAAGGAGTTCGGCGCATAGGTGGCCATGCGCCGCAAACCGCTCGCCATATCTGTTGGGGCCGGCGACTTCAGTGATGAGCAACTGAGGGTGAATATGTTGCCACTGCCCGGATATTCCGGTGCTGGTATCGCCGGTGAAGAACAGGGTCTTGCCGCTCTTAGAGGTGACCTGATAGCCAACCGCAGGTACCGAATGATGGGCCGGCACTGGTAGAAGATCATAGCCGGCGATGTTGATTGAGTTGCAGGGCTCGACAGCCTCGAGTCTGAGGGCCGGGTTCTCCGGGCTGGGATATTGCAGGAAGTTGGTATACATCTTGCCATCCAGGAGGCAAGGAGTGACGATGTCGAGTGTGGGACGCAGGGCGTGGACTGTCAGTTGCCCCTGCCAGCAGTAGGCGGCGTTGGCTGTCAGCGTCACCAGGTCCCGGGTATGGTCATAGTGGTGATGGGTAAGCAGAACGGCCTCTATCTTCTGCTGTTCAGCCAGGGTGAGAGCAGAGGTGATGGCGCCTGCGTCGATGACCAGACTACCATCAACGAGCAGGGAGGTTAGACGCGCTCCTCTTGATTCGAACTGGTGAGCTCCGAGTATGCGGACTTCCACGTCACTGGCTGTCGATGACTCTGTCGGTGGCGCCCAGGAACTGCTGCCATTGCGCGATTTCCTGGGCTAGCATCTGACGGCCTTTCTCGGTCAACTGATAGTATCGTCGCTGCTGCTTGGCAACCAGTTGCCATGAGCTTGACACCAGCCCTCTACTCTCCAGACGGCGCAGGGCCGAATAGAGGGTGCTGGCTGTCAGGTCGAAGTATCCTTCGCTCCTGCGCTCGAGTTCTCTGGCAATCTCATAGCCGTGCAGGGGAATCTCGCCTATGATGAAGAGCAACAAGGGCTCCACAACTCCCCGCAGCAACTCGCGAACCAATGACTGAGTCATGTTTCCGCAATTATAGCATTTTCAGAGGATTATATCATCCCCTTCCGAAAACTGGCAAGGCTGAGCAGGAAAAGGCTATAATACAGGCGGCTGCTTATCCAGTGTTGAAGGGAGAATAGGATATGTGCGTGCATGACCTTAAGGAGCGAGAGCGCGTTCCAGGACGTGATATGCCTATGGGAGCGGCGTTGCTGCGCGAACCTACTCTGAATAAGGGTACGGCGTTTACCGAGGAGGAACGGCGTGCGCTGGGACTGGAGGGACTTCTGCCGCCTCACGTCAGTTCCCTGCAGACACAGGTGATACGCGTCATGGAGAATTTTCACAAGGGGCCGACGGATCTGGAGCGGTATATCTATCTTATGAACCTTCTGGACCGCAATGAGACCCTGTTCTACCGCGTGGTGTTGGAGAGGATCGAGGAGATGATGCCCATCGTCTATACGCCCACTGTGGGACAGGCCTGTCAGGAGTATGGTCATATCTTGAGAAGGGCACGCGGCATCTTCATCTCGGCCAAGGACAGGGGGCGGGTCATCGAACTCTTGCGTAACTGGCCGAGACAGGATGTACGCGTGATTGTGGTCACGGATGGCGAGAGGATTCTGGGGCTGGGAGACCTCGGCGCCAACGGAATGGGCATTCCCGGGGGGAAGCTTTGTCTCTATACCGCCTGCGCAGGCATTCATCCCAGGTTATGTCTGCCGGTGACGATCGACGTAGGGACAGACAATGAAGAACTGCTGAACGATATTCTCTACGTAGGACTCAGGCAGCGTCGGGTTCGCGGCGAACCATACGACGAACTGGTGGAGGAATTCATCGCGGCGGTGCAGGAACTCTACCCCTCTGCCTTTATCCAGTTTGAGGACTTCGCCAATCATAATGCCTTTCGCCTGCTGAGCAAGTATCGAGACCGCGTGTGTGCCTTCAATGATGACATACAGGGGACCGGGGCGGTAGGCCTGGCCGGGCTCTATTCGGCGTTGCGGATAACAGGCCGCAGCCTGGCAGAGCAGAAGATCCTGTTTCTGGGTGCAGGCGAAGCCGGCATTGGAATCGGTGATGTGGTCTGTTCTGCCATGGTTGCTGAGGGGTTGTCTGAGGAGAAGGCAAGAACGCGGTGCTGGTTTGTGGACTCGAGAGGCCTGGTAGTGAAGAGCCGGGGCGACTTGTCGGAGCATAAGCTCCGGTATGCCCAGGACTATGAGCATGTTGGCGACTTCGCCTCAGCCGTCAATACACTCAGGCCAACGGTGATCATTGGGGTCTCGGGGCAGACCAGGGCGTTCACCCAGTCGGTACTGGAGGCGATGGCGGTATACAATGAAAGGCCCATCGTTATGGCCATGTCTAATCCCACTTCGAAGTCTGAATGCACGGCCGAACAGGCGTATACCTGGACGGAGGGACGTGCCATTTTTGCCAGCGGCAGCCCGTTTGCGCCTGTCACGTTCAAGGGCCGGACACATATACCCGGTCAGGCTAACAATGCCTATGTCTTCCCGGGCATAGGGTTGGGCATCATTGCCTGCGGAGCCAAGTTTGTCACGGATGAGATGCTTTCTGTTGCTGCAAGAGCGCTGGCCGAGGCCGTGTCGGAAGCTGATCTGGAACATGGGCGTATCTATCCACCTCTAGCGAGAATCAGGGAGGTGTCCGCCGCTATTGCCGCCGCAGTGGCTGAGGTGGCCTACGGGCAGGGCATCGCGCGTAATCCGAGGCCCGAGAACCTGCTGGCAGCCATCAAGGCGGAGATGTATGAGCCTGTCTACCAGCGCTACGCGTAAGTGGGATTGGTCGGGAGCTTATCGGGCGCCCCACGACTGCAAGGGGGCCTGGTTCACATGTCAGCAAGGCAGCGCCTAGGGTTCTGCTGTGCCGCACTCGCTTGCCTCCCCTTTGAGCGTCTCCACGGCATGAGATAGCGCAGGTAGTATAACTTGAAGACACTCGCGAACTGCCCTGGGGCTTCCAGGCAGGTTGATAATCAGGCATTTTCCCCGAGTTCCTACGACGGCTCGGCTGAGCATGGCCATGGGGGTCTTCTTGAGGCTCTCAGCCCTCATTGCCTCGGCTAACCCGGGGACGATCCTATCCACCACACAGAGAGTTGCCTCCGGGGTGACGTCTCTGGGAGCGAGTCCTGTTCCGCCCGTGGTGAAGAGCAGATCCAGATCTCCTTCATCCGCCCACTTAACCAGCCGGTCGATTATGAGTTCCTTGTCATCGGGAATCACGGCATAGTTGGCAGTGCGGATGTCTGAGCCGGCGAGCAGATCATGGATGGCCTCTCCACTCTTGTCCTGCCGCTCGCCCACGGCTCCCTTGTCGCTTACGGTCAGTATCCCTGCTGAGATCATCTGGCTTGCCTACGGACCTTCCTTGACAGAACGAGAGGGCACCGGCCCGGCTTTCAGTACGAAGGTGTTCTCTATGAAATCGGCTATCGCTGTTGTGTCAGAGCGCCCGAACTGAACTACAGAGGTGTTCAGTGACCCATCCGCGACCACGGCCGAGAGTTCCTCAGGCGCACACGACAGATCATCTCCCAGCTCTTTTCTGTGCACCTCTATCTTGGGAATGCTGCTCTTCCTGAACCCTTCAACAAGGATCAGGTCGAATCCAGTGCCAACCATGAGCAGCAGTTCCTCAAGGCCGAGGTCATGGTCCAGGTTCATCATGAACGCCAGCCTGTCGGGTGCACTAACAAGCACGGCATCGCTGCCTGCTTGAGCGAACTTCCAGGTGTCCTTGCCCGGGTGGTCTATGTCAATCCCGCCCCGACTATGCTTCACGGCTGCGAGCCGGTATCCCCGTCGTTTGAACTCCGTGATAAGCTGCTCCATAAGCAGAGTCTTGCCGGATCGTGATTTGCCCACTATGGAGACAACTGGCGTTGGGCTTAGATCGCCCTGCTCTTCCGCCCAATCCAGCATCTGCACGGACACTATGTCACCGGGCTCAGCTCCCGAGGAGGTCTCGGGGATAACAGCCAGGCCGTTGGCCCTGACCATGGACGTGAGGATTCCTGAGCCTTGAGGACCGGTGAGGGAGGCGTGGTATTGACGGCCGCACCGGGTGACGGCAACCCTGGCGAAGATTCGGCGTCCGTCAGTATTCCTGATAGGGTCGTGTATTATCGCGCGGATGGTCGGCTTAGGCAACGTCCTCTTGCCCATCATCTTCAGTATGGCGGGACGGGCAAATTGCTCGAAGGTGATCATGGAACTGACTGGATTGCCGGGCAGTCCCAGATGAGGAACCTTCTTTTCACTCCCTCCTTCGATCGTCTTGATAACGCCGAAGGCGAGCGGTTTTCCCGGCTTCATACAGACGGTCCAGAAGCCGATCTCGCCCCGCTCCGCGAGGACATCCTTCACCATATCATAATCGCCCTTGGAGACGCCTCCGGAGGTAATGAGCATGTCGGCATCCAGGCCTTCCTCGAGCTTCTCCTCGAGGGATTCGACCGAATCGCGGCCTATGCCCAGGATCTTGGGTATTCCGCCGTAGCGAGCGACCTCTGCAGCGACGGTATAGGTGTTGCTGTCATAGATCTGGCCGGGCGCCAACGGCTGACCTACAGCCGTGAGCTCGTCGCCGGTGGACAGAATGGCCACAACCGGCCGACGGATAACCAATGCGACAGGGCGACCCAGGGACGCCAGCACGCCTATCTCCTGGGGCCGTAGCGGCGTTCCTTCTCTGAGTATCAGGTCTCCACAGGCGACATCCTCGCCTTTCCGCCGGATGTTCAGTCCTGCTGGCGTCTGGCGTAAGATGCCTATCCAAGCAGGGTCACCACCCGATGACCTGCGTTCCACTTCATCGGTATCCTCAAATCGGACTACGCCGTCAGCTCCCTGAGGCACGGGTGCTCCCGTCATGATCCGTATGGCCGTCCCCGGCCTGACCTCTTCTGTCGGCAGGGTCCCGGCTGCAAGCTCTCCCACCACAGACAGATATACCGGCGAGGCCTGACTGGCTCCCACTGTGTCCTCGGCCCGCAGGGCATAGCCGTCCATAGCTGAATTGTCCAGTGGAGGGATATCTACAGTGGAGTACACGTCCTCGGCCAGAACCTGCCCCAGACAGGTCAGAATGGGCTGTCGCTCGGGGTCGAGTACCTGAACATGGCTCAGGACCTTTTCGAGGGCTTCATCGACGGAGATCATGCTGCAGACTTTCCCGCTGCATTATAAAGTATCCCCATTCGGTGTCACAACTCGGCTGCTAGTGCAGGCCGATTTGACAGCGACCAGCTTTAGCCCTATCATTTGGGTTGGGACAGCCGAATGTCCTGTAAGGCTATGAGGTAAGGAGATAAGAAATGCGAGAGAAGGTTGAAGCAGTTCTGGCAGAAGTGCGACCGGCGTTGCTGGCGGACGGCGGGGACGTGGAACTGGTGGATGTCCAGGATGGCGTGGTCAGTGTCAGGTTGACCGGTGCCTGTGCTGGATGTCCCATGTCAAGCATGACATTGAAGAGCGGAATTGAGCGGGTGCTCAAGGAGCATGTACCCGAAGTTAAAGATGTAGTGGCGGTCTGATCGGTAGATTGCCGGTCGGGATGTTTACAAAGGCGGCAGCCTAATGGCTCAGGCACAGTTTATCTGCCGGTCCTGCGGCAAGCAGGTGAGAGGCAGCGCAGACGAGCGACCATGCGAGCGCCTCGCGGGATGGCTCATGGTTACCGAGTGGGGTGGCCCGGGTTCGGTAGGCAACTGCTTCTTCTGCTGTACTGACTGCCTGAAGGCATGGGCGGATGCCCGCGATCCTCAGGTTCCTGACGTGTTTATCAGGGCCTTTGACAGGTGAAGGCGTAAGATGCCCATCTACGAGTATTGTTGCCCTGACTGCGAGTTGAGATTCGAGTCACTTCGGCCCCAGAGCCAGGCCAACGACGAAGCGCTGTGTCCTCGCTGTAATGGCGTCGCCACACGGATATTGTCCTGTTTCACCTCATTTTCAAAGAGTGGTGAAGGAGCATCGATCCCGATCGGGGGAGGCTCCTCCTGCGGAACGTGCTCTGCCGCAAGTTGCGGCACCTGCAGGCCGTAGCTATCGCCGGCGGTAGCCCCCGGGGCGATCACAGGTCTGATATAGCCATCTACTCCACGTCCACGTCTGTCCAGGCTCAACACGGGTGTTCCAACAGTCGATTTTGCGTCAGCGCGTTCTGTTTTCTTTGGAAATTATGGAAATAGGGGTTGATAATGTGTGACGGGTTGGTATAGAA
>JACUUR010000059.1 GCA_014859205.1 Dehalococcoidia bacterium
CTGACCAGGCATGCTCGAGCGGCAGAGATGTTCCTGAACTTGCTTGGCGACACACCCTTCAGGACAACCGGCGTGGTGAATCCCACCTGTGTGGCCCGCCACCTGGGAGGGGCAGCCGCCGTACTGGGCAGGCATGGAGAAGCCCGCAAACACTATCAGGAAGCCATCAAGGTCTGCACCCAGATGAGGTTCCGCCCCGAGCTGGCCCTCACCCGCCTCGAGCTTGCCGATCTGATCCTTGACCATTACCCTGCTGAGAAGAAGGAAGCGGTGGAGCATCTGGCCTTCTGCATCCCCGAGTTCCGCGACATGAAGATGCAACCTGCGCTGGAACGGGCGCTGAAGCACAAGGAGATACTGAAGGCATAGGTTCGCAGTATAGACCAGCGGACGGGGATCGCTCGGGCCGGATGAATGTGACGTTATCGATAGACCTGAGCACAGCTATCGGTGAGTCCTCTGCTGTCGGTGGTGCGCTCATAGGCCCCTGAGGAACTCGGGGCGCAGCAGGGCAGGGTCTCGTTTGGCCAGGACCTTGTCCAGTTCTCCGAGCATCCTTGCTCTGTCCTGGGGCAATCTTCCCCGGACCGAGAGGTAGTTCGAGGCATGCATCGAACTGAAGAAGCAATCGGTGAAGCTGGAGTTCTCTATCATCGACTTCAGTTCCTCCAGCGACTGAAAAGGTGTAAGGGGGTGGAAATCGCCTCTCTGCCACTCGTCATAGAGCGGGGTGCCGGGGACGAGGGTCAGTGTCAGGGCGCCGGCATAGTCCGGGTCGATCCCGGTGAGCACTCTGGACGTCTCAAGCGCATGTCTCTGGCTCCCCTCAACGCCGCCCAACCCCAGTATCACCGTCACTGAAGAGCTGATGCCGGCCTCCTTGACCCTCCGCCCTGCCTCAATCATGTCGTCCGAGTTCACACCCTTTCCTATCTTATCAAGCAGTTCGTCGTCGCCGGTCTCAAGCCCGGTGTAGAAGATGCCCAGCTTGAGTTCCCTTAGCTCCTTGAGTTCATGAGAACTCCTGCGCAGGATGTCCTGAGGCGTCGCGTACGTGCCGATCCTTTCGATCGAGGGCAGCTTATCACTCAGGTATTGCAGAATCTCCTTGAGCGCCGGAAACGGGTAAACCAGCGCATCGCCATCCTGTAGGAAGATCCTCTTGCCATTCCAGCCCTGGGCCACGGCGTATACCACCTCCGGCACGTCCCCCAGCCACATGCCCCTTCTGGTGAACAGGGCCAGGGCATCGATTTCCCGTTTGACGTCATCCACGGGCCGTATCTGCAGCTTGGAGCCATAGTATCCACAGAAGGTGCAGGTGTTGTTGGAACACCCGCTGGTCAGTGGAAGGAAGTAGCTCTTCCATTCGCTGGGAGGCCGTATGATGTTCGGTCTCGTGAAGCCCATTTCTGTCTGGCTGTGCCGGATGCCCTGGTTAACTTCGGGCGACCGGCCCACCTATTCTAGCAGTGCAGGCATCATTGCCTCAAGGAACGCAGGGGGCTGGGCAGTTGGGCCGTGCCCGTTGATTTCTGTGCCGATCTCGATGATAATACTGGCGATCAACTTGGGAGGAGATGTGTCATGAAAGTGATCGATCTGCGTAGCGATACAGTTACTCACCCCACAACCGCGATGCGTCAGGCCATATTCGAGGCGGAGGTGGGCGACGACGTCTATGGCGAGGACCCCACCGTTAATCGGCTGGAGGAGATGGCGGCTCAGCGGATGGGCAAGGACGCCGGGCTCCTGATCACCTCCGGCACGCAGGGCAATATCATTGCCGTGCTAGCACACTGCAAGCATGGCGACGAGATAGTTGTGGGAGACGAGGCGCACATGTTCTGGTATGAAGTGGGGGGTGCCGCCGCCCTGGGCGGTGTGAACATCCGCACCGTGCCCAATGATAGCTCCGGGCGGCTCAATCCGGACGATATCGTGAGGGCAATTCGTGACAGGGACATACACTATCCGCCGACCACGCTGCTCTGCCTCGAGAACACGCATAATCGCTGTGGCGGGATGGTGCTGGACGTGGACTACACAAACCAGGTGTGTGATCTGGCCCATGCGCGCGGGCTGGACGTACATCTGGACGGCGCCCGCATCTTCAATGCCGCGATCGCTCTGGGTGTGCCGGTGCTGGTACTGGTCGAGAGAGCGGAGTCAGTATCATTCTGCCTTTCTAAGGGACTGGGTGCGCCTGTGGGATCCGTTATATGCGGGAGCAAGCCCTTTATAGAGAGGGCCCGTAAGTTTCGTAAGATGCTGGGTGGAGGCATGCGGCAAGCGGGGATCATCGCCGCCGCGGGGATAGTGGCGCTGGAGACTATGGTGGACCGCCTGGCGGAGGACCATGCCAACGCCAGACGTCTGGCAGAGGGCCTGGCAGGCATCGAGGGGATCAGGCTGGCACAGGAGAGCGTACCTACTAACATCGTGATGTTTGTAGTCTCGCCCGGGGTGTCGGGGGCCGAGTTCATCGAGGGGCTGAAGGAGGTGGGTGTGAAGCTGGGTTTCCGCAATGGTGGGCCCTTCCGTGCAGTCACTCACTACATGGTCTCATCGGCTGACATAGACGAGGTGCTGGCGCGTATCGAAGCAGTGTATAAGGAACTGCGCCAGCGGGCGCAGAGGTGAGCTCTGCCTGACATAATGCTCAGGACAGGTCCACGGTCAATGGTTATCAGGTGAGCGGAGCGGGGCATCAACCGCGGGGGTGGTTAACGCGACCGGAATGGCGGCAACGGCCAGAGCGGCGAAGACAAACCATATCGGCTGGTAGCTGCCCCAGTGATCGAATACCCACCCGGCCAGCGGCGGGCCGGCAATACCGCCGAGCGCCATAATGCCTATCATGAAGCCGTGTATGGCGCCGAAATTGCGTCTGCCGAAGAACTCCCCGATCACGGAGGCCCTCATCGTGTTGTTGCCTCCATAGCCAATGCCGAACAGAATCAGGAAGGGCACAATCAGCCAGAGGGCGCCGGAGGCAATCAGGCCGAAGCAGAGCAGGCCTCCGCACATCATGGCCAGGCCGCCTGCTATTACCCGCCTCTTATCGACTCTATCCCCGAGCCAGCCTAAGCCCAGTCGGCCGGCGATGCTTACCAGCGGGATAGTCATGGCTATCAGACTGGACCTGGACCGGGTAAGGCCGATGCTGCCCAGATAGGGCATCACGTGCGTAATAACGGAGCTTACTACCACCGCCTGCGCCAGCAGCGACAGCGTGATGTGCCAGAAGGTCCGGCTCTTCAGGGCTTGCCTCGTTCCCACATCGATTTCGACGGTCCTTGTCTGTACTAGGCTGTCGGCAGAGCGACCCGGGTTGTCTACCTCGCCGTCAGGATGATAGCCATAGTGCTCAGGCTTGTGTCGCACCACAAGGGCGAGGGGCAGGCATATGACCAGCATGCCCGCGGCAAGCATGCCAATGGCCAGTCGCCAGTCATAGGTATCGATGAGATTGGCTATGATGGGGACCAGTAGGCCGGCGAAGCCATATCCACAGATCATGATGCCCATGGCCAGACCTATTCTTCTACGGAACCAGTTGGCAACTGCTGTCATCAGCACCGTGCTGCTACAGGCACTCATGCCTATAGCCAGTATTACGAATGATCCGTAGAAGGCAGCCAGGGATGTAGTGCGGCTGAGGACCGTCAGGCCCAGACAGGTGACTATAGCTCCTCCGATCAACAGCCTTCTCGGGCCCCAGCGGTCCACCAGAATGCCCACCAGGGGTGCAAGCAGGCCCATCTCCAGTCCCCGTAGCGAGGCGGCCAGTGAGATCTGAGCATAGCTCCAGCCGAACTCGTTGGCCAGAGGCTCGATGATGGCGGTGAACCCGTAGAAGACGACTCCGCCGGCGTATAGGGAGATGAGGAAGCACGCGCCGACAATCCACCACCCATAAAATACTTTGCGCGGTTTCCAGTCTAGCTTCAGGCGCATTGCAGGCAGGTCTTTGTATCTGATAGTTGCGGAGGGAAGCTTTGCGGTGTAAAGCTCTGGGAGTTCAGATGCACGGCCTCAGTCCCCAATACTAGCACCAATGCGTGGTATGTGCAAACGCTCCGGTTAGATGGGGTGCGATGAGTTTGCTTTTCCGAGAAGCTATGCCTGTAGTGAAGCAGGCCGGGTATTAAAGCACCGCCGTGAAGAAGGCGGTCACTCTGGCAGCCAGGGTAGATTCATATCCCCACCAGAAGTGGTCCGCCCCTTCGACGGTTTCGTACTCCTTCGGCTCAGGGAGATGGCGACAGAACTCAAGGAACTCGCCGGCGGGTATGAGATCATCCCTGCTTCCCAGGAGCAGGAGCCTGGGCTTGGTGCAGTCCTTGAGGAAGTCAAAGTCGAACATTGTGAACGGAGGCGATATGGCCGCCAGGGCCTTGATGCGCGGGTCAGCACAGCCAACTGGGAGAGCAAAGCCCGCGCCGGCCGAATAGCCGGCCAGGCCTAATCTGCGGGCGTCGACCTCGGCGAGCACGGAGACAAAGGCGATGGCGGCACTCGCATCCTCGCTCTCACCTATGCCCTGATCGAACTCCCCGTGGCTCCCGCCCACTCCACGGAAGTTAAACCTGAATGAGGCAACCGATGCCCCGGCCAGCATCTCGGAGAGGCCGCAAATGACGTTGTTGTCCATACTGCCGCCATAGAGGGGATGCGGATGGCAGAGGACCACGGCTGGGAAGGGCCCATCCCCTTGGGGTATCGCCAGTATTCCCTCCAGCAGAAGCTGGCCGGAGTTGAAGGTAACTGCTATTTCCTGCAATACGAACTCACTTAACTGTGACCTTGATCAGGATGTCCCCGGGCAGGCCGTCGCTCAGTTGGCGGGCATTTCTCAGCCTGACCACGTCGCCTGTGTTCACGCCGGCGGGGATCTTTACCTCCAACCTCTTGCCCCGTCTGGTCAGCACCCTGGTGACGCCGCGTGAAGCTTCCGACTGGCTAACGGCCAGCTCGTAACGGACACTCTGAGGCCTGCGCGGCCGGCCCAACATATCCTCCAGGTTGATCTCCTGGCCTGGCTGGGTCTGGAAGATCACCCCTCCCGGGCCGCGACCACAGCGCCTGAAAGAGAAGGGCGAACCTCCGCCCTTAGTAGCGTTGCCGAATAGACCGTCCAGGAAATCGAACCTGAGGCCTGCGCCCCCAAGGTCCTTAATCATGTCCTGGAAGGTGCTTCTGGTGAAGGGGCTGGCGAAGATGTCACCTATCTCGCCCACAGTGCCGAATCGGTCGTACTGGCTTCTCCTTTCAGGGTCGCCCAGAACAGCGAAAGCCTCGTTGATCTCCTTGAACTTCGCATGCGCCCATGCCTGCTTTTGGGGATTGCGGTCGGGATGATACTGCATGGCGAGCTTCCGATAGGCCTTCTTGACGTCGCCAGCTGAGGCAGTCTTCGGTATCCCCAGTATCCGGTAATAGTCCTTATCCATGTAAGGTCGGCTGTAGCGGGTCCTTGTACTGCGGGGATCGGCAAGGCCTCTGCTATCCAGCTGTTGCGTCGTAGTGAATGAAGATTATAGCAGAGCGGCGGACCCTGCGTTAGCCGCCTGCCTTGCCTGCCGCGGTGACAGAGTGCATATCGTATCTGTGAGGCAGTTAATGAGGGCGCAGTAAGGGCCTCGAGCGGAGTTTGACAATAGGCTCTTTCCCTGCTATATTGCGGTGGTTTGTTCGGCACACTGAACCTATCGATCGGAGGTAGTCGAGATGCTCATCATCGGTGAGAACATTCATGTCATAGCGCAGGCAGTTTCCACAGCTATAAGAGAGAGGGACAAGGGCGTAATCCAGGACCTGACCAGGGTCCAGGCCGAAGCCGGAGCTGATTACATAGACCTGAATGTCGGCCCCATGAAGAGGGACCCCGAGGAAAACATGGAATGGCTTGTGAACACGGTCCAGGAGGCCACCGACTTGCCCCTGTCCATAGATACGATGAACCCTGTGGCCATGGAGGCTGGACTGAAAGCGTGCAAGAAGAGGCCCCTGCTCAACTCCGCATCGGGCAAGACGGATTCCAAGGAGCAGATGCTGCCTCTGGCCAAGAAGTATAACTGTGATGTGGTTATCTCGGTGATGACCGACAGGGGGATGCCTCCGGATGTTGATTCCAAGATTGAGAGCATCATGGACACCGTGGCGCACGCCAACGAACTGGGCATTCCCAACGAGGATATCTGGGTTGACCCTATACTGCTGCCGGTGAGCACGGCCGGTGAGGGTCAGAGGTTCGCAGTTGTGTGCCTGGAGTTCATAAGAATACTGGAGGATGTCCTGCCCGAGATCAAGTCTACGGTGGGCCTCTCCAACACGTCCAATGGAGTACCTGCTGAACTGAGGCCGATAATCAACCGTACCTATATGGCCATGCTGGGCAGAAACGGGCTCTACTCCGCCATTGCCGACCCCCTGGATGAAGAATTGATGTCCCTGAACAGGGGAGAGATGCCCCAGGTGCTGGAACTCATCTACAAGGTCATGGATGGCGAGGAGATAGACCTGTCAGGGTTGGCTGAGAAGCAAGTCGAGTATGTCAAGACGGCCAAGGTACTGATGGGAGAAACCCTGTACTCAGATGCCTGGCTTGAGAGTTGACGGTCACTCTGTAACCCGGGCGATGGCCGCGGTTTGGGTCCGTGTTCTGGCCGGTAAAGACAGTTAACCTGCCAGATGACAGTCCGACACTAAGGAGGGTAACGAATGGAGTACAAAGCACCAGTTGAGGCGTATAGCGGCGTAGTCAGAGAGGTAACCATCGGTAAGGGAGCGAAGAGCTTGAAGATTGGGGGAGAGAACATTCTCCCCCTTCATTATTTTGATGAAGGCTCGAATCCGAATCCGGCAAGATTTGCCCTGGAGATACTGGACACGGAGCCTCTGGACTGGCCAAAGCATCTGGCCGACCCCTTTGCGGGAGCCCTTTCGGATCCGGTCAGCTGGGCTAAGAAGTGCCAGGGGTTTGCCGTGGACGCCGTTTCGCTGTACCTGCTGAGCACCGATCCGGCTGTCAAGAACGCGCCTGCCGATAAGGCGGCGGCACTGGCGAAGGAGGTGGGCGAGGCCATAGACGTACCTCTAATTGTCTATGGATCGGGAGATGAGGACAAGGATGCGGAGGTTCTGCCCAAGGTTGCTGAAGTCTGTGCGGGAATGAACCTGCTCATAGGTCCGGTGAAGAAGGAGAACTACGAAGCCGTGGGCAAGTCGATTCTGGAGCACGGACATACAGCTATCGCCCAGAGCCCGCTGGACATCAACTTGCTGAAGGAGTTGAATGTGAAGCTGGGCAAGTTCTTTCCTCAAGAACGAATCGTGATCGACCCCCTGGCTTCTCCTCTGGGCTACGGCATGGAGTATAGTTTCTCGCTGATAGAGAGGGTGAAGCAGATCGGCGTCATCACCAAGGACAGCATGACCATGATGCCCATTATTGCCAACCTGGGCGGCGAGTGCTGGAATACGAAGCAGGCTAAGGAGAACAAGGACCAGGGGATGCTCTGGGAGGGAATAACGGCGCTATCCCTGCTGTTGGCCGGCGCCAACTTGCTGGTATTGAGGCATCCCGACACTTTGAGTTTAGTCAAGCAAATGACGGAGGTGAAGTAGAAATGGCAGTAGCTGAGAAGAAGCTATCGAGAAAGCTGGAAGAGATCCACGAGCGTATCAGGGCTGAGATCCCCTGGGAGCCGCTGGGGCCCACCCCTATGCCTGACATGCCTGACCTTAGAAGCTGGGACATGCGGCTGCTCAAGACCTATAAGCCGTTTTACGCTCCCTTCTGCGACCTGTGCTGCTTGTGCACCTACGGCAAGTGTGATCTAACCGGCGGTAAGCGGGGTGCCTGCGGCATTGATATTGCCACCCAGCAGGCGAGGATAGTGCTGCTGGCCTGTCTTATGGGGTGCTCGGCCCATGCTGCTCACGGAGCGCACATTCTGGAGCATCTGATTGAGAAGCACGGTGCAGACAAGAAGATAGATTTGGGCGGGTCCATCGAGATCGAGGCACCGCATATCAGGACCGTGCTGGGCCTGAAGCCGGAGACACTGGGCGACCTGCAGATCGCCATAGATTATGTCTTCAAGGAGGTTAGTCATCTGCTTGACTCCTGTCATACGGGACAGGAAGGAGCTGCGCTGGACTATGAGTCCAAGGCCCTGCATGCGGGCATGCTGGACCATGTGGGCATGGAGGCGGCCGATATCGCTCAGATCGTGGGTTTCGGTTATCCCACCTCAGTGGCCGATACGCCATTGGTGGATATGGGCTGGGGAGCCATAGATAAGAGCAAGCCCACGATTCTGGTATCGGGACATAATCCTGCTACTTCCACGGAGTTGATTGACTATCTGCGGGAGCACAACCTTGAGGATAAGGTGGAGGTGGCGGGCGTCTGTTGCACTGCTCTGGAGACCACCAGGTATTCGGACAAGGCCAAGATCGTCGGGCCGCTTTCACGGCAGCTCTTCTTCATGAGGGCGGGCATCGCCGATGTGATCATGACCGACGAGCAGTGCATCAGAACTGATACTCCACAGGAAGCAACCAAGGTCGGCGCTGCTGTGGTGGCCTGTCTGGACAAGGCCATGTATGGTCTTGAAGACGCCACTGACATGGATCCGGATGAGATAGTGAGGCGGATGGTGGATGACGGCGAGCATTTCGCCATTCTGGATTCGAGTAAGGCCGCCGAGGTGGCGGTCAAGGTGGCCATGGAGCTTGCGCCCAAGAGGCGGAAGGAATGGGTGACCGAGGAAGAAGCTATGGAGTTGGCCGAGAAATGCAATAACTGCGGAATGTGTGAGCAGGTGTGCCCCAACCTTTGCCGTATCGGGGCCGGTATCACCGAGCTGGCCAAGGGCAACTTCGAGCCGATGCGAGTTTTGTTCAACGAATGTATTGGCTGTGGAAAATGTGAGGAGGAGTGCCCTCGACACGTTCCCATATTCAGGTTGATGCAGGTTGCGGCCGGCAATGAGACCTGGAAGGCCAGAGCTGGGCGTGGACCCATCATGGATACCGAGATAAGGACTGTAGGAGCGCCCATCACGCTGGGGACCATTCCCGGGGTGGTGGCCATCGTCGGCTGCTCCAACTTCCCCGACATAGAGGATGTGGCCGACATGGTGGATGAGTTTGCCAAGAGGAAGTACATAGTGGTGCTGTCCGGCTGTTCCGCCATGGTGGCGGGGATGAAGAAGGATGCCGACGGCAAAACGGTCTACGAGAAGTATCCGCCCGACTTTGAGGGCGGCGGCGTGGTTAACGTCGGCTCCTGTGTGGCTAACAGCCACATCACCGGCGCAGCCATTAAGATAGCCAATATCTTCGCAGCGCTGCCCCTGAGAGGCAATTACGAGGTAATGGCCGACTATGTTCTCAATCGTGTTGGGGCCGTGGGAGTGGCCTGGGGCGCCATGTCCCAGAAGGCCGCCTCTATCGCCACGGGATGCAATAGGCTGGGCATACCGGTGGTGTTGGGACCTCACTCCTCCAAGTATCGGAGACTTTATCTCTCCCGGAAGGAGGAGGATGATTGGAGGGTGATGGATGCCCGGAAGAAGGAGATTGTCGATACCGGTGAGCCCTCGCCCGAACACCTGGCCTATGTCTGCGAGACCAAGGAGAAGGCCATGCCCATGATCGCCAAGCTGTGTATTCGAAAGAACGATACGCCTCAGGGTAGAGCGATTAAGTTGAACCACTACATATCGCTGCATAAGAAATACATAGGTGGAGGTCTGCCCGAGGACCTGCACTTGTTTGTGCGCAGGGACGCGGACATACCGCTGGTTTACAAGAAGGAGGTGCGGGCGCATCTCCAGGAGATTGGCTGGCAGCCCAAGGAACCGGTCGGACTTCCTACTTATATCGGTACCTATCCCAGCAAGGTTTCTGTGGATGCAGTGATACACTGATGACAGTGGAAAACGCGTTTACAAGGAGGAGAAAATGAGTGCAGTATTGCCACGCCATAGGGTGAATGTGCTGACGGGCACCAAGTCGGCCAGGCTGATCGAGGATCCTGCGGAGTACGCCGATCTGATCAAGAAGGCCAAGAGGCCGCTGCTTGTGGTCGGCCCGCTGTTGCTGGAATCCACGGCTGACGGAAAGCTGTTGCTGGAGTATGCTCTGGACCTGGCTAAGGCAGGCGGTATTCCGGTATGCGCCACCGCTCAGACCCGGGGCAAGATCGTGGAGTTGGGCGTGCAGCCGGACTGCCTCTATGACGCGGTCGAGATCGTGAATGCCCTCAAGGATCCCGACTGGCAGGGAGTCAAGAAGGAAGGCAATCACGACCTGGTGATGTTCTGCGGCATAAGGTCCGATCTGGGGAACCAGGGTTTGTCTACGCTCAAACACTTTGCGCGTCATCTGAAGACCATGACATTATGCAAGCATTACTTCCCCCACGCGACCTACTCCCTGCCAAACTTCAAGAAGGACTCGGAGTGGTACGAGTTTCTGGAGAGCTTGATAGCCAATCTGAAGAAAGGAGACTAGATCAATTATGGAAGGCGAGTTTCATGCAGATATAGGACCACAGTATGAAGGGGAGGTGATACGCAAGGAGGACCTGTACATCGAGCTCGGTGGACCAAAGGTATCACATAAGTTTGAGCTGGCCACGGTCAAGAGCGCTGACGAGATAGAAAATGAGAAGGTGGAGATCATCGGGCCGGACATCGGCGATCTGACTCCTTACGATGAAGAGAAGGGCGGCGGTAGCTACCCGATAGCGGTTCTGGTAGATGTGGCCGGAGGTGAACTGGACAAGGATGCCGAGGCAATCATCGAGAGAAGGATCCATATGTTTACCAACATGATTGAGGGTTGGTATCACATGAACCAGCGGCAAGATGTATGGATGAGGATCAGTAAGGAGGCCCACAAGAAGGGTTTCACTTCCTTGCGCGAGTTGGGAGAGATCTATATCCTGCTTTACACGTCGGAGATGCCCATAATCGAGGCCATCCAGGTTACGATTATCACCGACGAGAAGAAGATCGAAGAGCTTTATCCCCGCGCTCTTGAGGTCTATGCGGCCAGAGATGAGCGGGCCAGGACTCTCAACGATGAGGATGTTGATACGTTCTACGGCTGTGTTCTCTGCCAGAGCTTCGCCCCGACGCATATCTCGATCATAACTCCCAATAGAATCGCCAACTGCGGAGCTATAAACTGGTTTGACGGTAGAGCTGCCGCCAAGATCGACCC
>JACUUR010000060.1 GCA_014859205.1 Dehalococcoidia bacterium
TGAAGTTCCGAATTGTTCTGGAATACGATCCTGACACGGAGAGCTACGCGGCTTACTGTCCCGAACTGCCGGGGTGTTGCTGTGCTGGCGACGACGAAGAGGAGGCGCTGGCGAATATCAAGGAGGCCATCGCCCTCTATCTTGAGCCGTCGTCGCTGAGGCTCAGGCCCGATGAGAAGGTCTTCGAGGTGGACGTGCAGGTCTGATGGCCGGGAAGCTGCCCAAGCTGCAGGCCTATGAGGTCATCACAATACTGGAACAGCACGGATTCATTCTCGTCTCCCAGAGGGGCAGTCATCAGAAGTGGCGAAACGAGGACACGGGCAAGCAGGTGATCGTCTCCTTTCACAAGGGGAAACAGCTGCCGGCGGGCACCCTGAAAAGCATCGTCGAAGGCAGCGGAGTTCCGGAAGAGCGATTCCAGAGGTAAGGACATAGAGGCAGAACGATAGCTGCGCGGGGTTCTCAAACAAGGGAGGCAGACCACATCCCGATCGACCGTTGCTGTTGACCGCAGACAAATGCCGACACAACCGATAATCAAGCTGCTCACCGGCTCAGGCATCGGCTCGCGGAGACAGGTAGCTGCCATAATCAAGAGGGGCGGAATAGCCGTTAACGGGCAGACAGTCCAGAGCTTCAACCAGCCGGTTGATCCCCTTACCGACATCATCACGATCGACGGCAAACGCGTCTCGGCCACGGCCGAGCCCATGGTCTACCTCATGCTCAATAAGCCCGGGGGCATCATTTCAAGTACAGGCGACACGAGAGGAGAGAAGACTGTGCTTGATGCGCTGCCTCAGAAATACCGGCGCATACGTCTTTACCCGGTGGGCCGGCTGGACAAGGACTCCACGGGCCTCATCCTGCTCACCAATGACGGCGACCTGACTCTGCGGTTGACCCACCCTCGTTTCGAGCAGGAGAAGGAATACCTGGTCCGAATAGAGCGAGACCTGACGAAGGAGGAAGTGCTGGCGCTGGAAGAGGGAATTCTGCTGGAGGACGGCCGAACATCCCCCGCCAAGGTCAAGGCCCTCAAGCATCCGCCATTCAGCTACTCCGTGACCATACATGAGGGCAGGAAACGGCAGGTGCGCCGGATGTTTGCCGCCCTGGGGTACAGGGTCCTGGAGTTGAAGAGGACAAGGTTGGGCAGCCTGAGACTTGGGACTCTGCCGCAGGGGGAGGTCAGAGAGCTCTCCGCCCGGGAACTGGGCCTGCTCAAGAAGGGCCCGACCCCACGTGTAGGCAAGGGCCAGAGCAAGGCCGGGGAGTCCGTCAAGAGTGCCACGTGAAGGGACGAGCAAACGGGCAGGGGCCGTCGGGTTAAGGCAAGCCCAGGAACACTATCAGCAGGCCTACCACCAGCATTGTCACGCCCACCGCCAGTAGACCGATCAACAGCTTCATATTCATAGGCATGGGCCTCTCCGGGCAGGCACCCCGCAAATGATACTAGAACAACGCACAAAATGGAAGCTTCGCGGCTGTGCCCGGCAGGCATACATGGCGCCGGCAGTGCTGCGGCCCTTGCCTCCGCTCGATCAGCGGTCAGGGGTGCGTGCGGAAGTTGAGTGGAGCTACTCGGCGACAGGGATCGTAAATGAGAAGCGACTTCCCTTGCCCAGCTTGCTCTGAGCCTGGATCTGCCCGCCATGGGCCTCGACCAGGCGCTTGGCAATGGTCAGCCCCAGACCGCTGCCCCCTGTAGCCCTGGCCCGGGACTTATCTACCCTGTAGAATCGCTCAAAGACATTGGGCAGGTCCTCGGCAGGAATGCCTTCCCCCGTGTCCGCCACCCAGACCTCTACCCGGTCGCCTTTTCCGGCAGCACCGATCGTGATCCGGCCCCCTCCGCCGGTGTGGGCCACGGCATTCTCCAGCAGGTTGTGCAGCACCTGGCTGATCCGTTGCCAGTCGACGTTGACCGACGGCAGTTTGTCGGGCAGGTCAAGGGACAGGGATATCTGCTTGGTCGCCGCCTGGGCCTCCCAGGGACTCGCCGTCTGCTTGATCAGCGTAATGATGTCCTCGGCCTGATAGACCAGCTTGAGTTCACCGGCTTCAGCGAGACTGAGTTCCTGGAGTTCGTCAACCAGTCTCGCAAGCAGGGCGGCCTCTTCGCTCAATGCGCGGATGGTGGCGGCGTTCGGCTCCATGACCTGATCGCGGATTGCCTCCAGATAGCCCTGAATATTGGAGAGGGGCGTCCTCAGTTCGTGAGCAACGTCAGCAACGAGGTTCCGCCGCAGTTGCTCGGCCTGTTCCAGGTTGGTAGCCATGGAGTTAAAGGCCCGGGCCAGCTCGCCTATCTCGCCTTTCTCCTTAAGTTGGGCCCTCTGAGAAAGGTCACCCCGTCCCAGCTGCCCGGCAGTCACCGCCAGAGCCTGAATGGGGGAGGACACTCTGCGCGACAGGACGAAGGTCAGCACCAGAGCGAGGCCGATCGCCAGCAGGCCTCCCATAAGTAAGAACCGGTTCATCGACTCGGTCAACTCCTGCAAGGGGGGAAGATAGGGTTCCACCGCCGGGTCGCGCTCGAGGTACAGCGTTCCCACGTGCTCTCCCTCAAAGAGCGTCTTCAGAGGGCGGCCCGCTGATTCACCGTTGTAGGATTCGCCCAGACGTTCTCCCTGCGAATCGGCTATGACCATGCCGTCAACATCGGTGACTATGATATGCTGCCCGAGCACACTCGATTTCTCCTCAACGACCGACTGGACGCCCTCCCACCCCCGGTGCACATAGTAGTGACTGGCCAGTATGGTCTGCATCTGGTCGAACTGAAACTCCTGGGTCGTCTCCTCAAAATCCTCGATCAGAGTGGCAGTGTTCCGACTGACGAAGATGTATACGGCGCCGACGGTCACCAGAATGACCACCATGAAAGCCGTCACAAAGCGGAACCACAGACTATGTGTCACCGCTCTCCTCCACCGAACCTGTAGCCGACGCCGTAGACGGTCTTTATGTATCTGGGGCGACTGGGATCGGCCTCGATCTTCCGGCGCAGATTTAGGATATGAACATCGATGGTGCGGTCGAAACCCTCGAAGTCGTAGCCCATGGCCCTTTCTATTAGCTCCGCCCGGCTGAAGACCCTGCCCGGGTTGCTGGCCAGAACCCCCAGTATCTTGAACTCAACATTGGTCAGGCTCAGCGGCTCGTCAGCCAGCCATGCCTCCTGTTTCTCCAGGTCCATGGTCAGTTCATCATGCTTGATCTGTACAGCGACGCGCTCTCCGGGAAGGCGCCTGAGCACCGCCCGCACCCTGGCTGCCAGTTCCCTGGGGCTGAAGGGCTTGGTTACATAGTCGTCGGCCCCCACATCCAGACCAGTCAGCTTGTCCTGGTCGGTGGTCCTGGCAGTAAGCATGATAATGGGCACATCTGATTCGCCCCTCAGGATACGACAGACCTCGAGCCCATAGATATCCGGCAGCATCAGGTCGAGCACGATGAGATCGGGGCGGGCTTCACGCGCCAGCCGCAGGGCTTCCAGCCCGTCATAAGCGGTGAGAACGCGGTAGCCGTCACGGCTCAGGTAGAGCTTGACCAGCTCCACAGTCCTGACATCGTCGTCCACCACCAGAACTTTCTTGCCCGTCAATGTAGCCTCGTGGTCTTGTTCCAGATTTCCTAAACTTATAACACAAATGTTAAGAAATTATGAAGCGATCGTTTACACGCAGATAGTTCTAACAGCCTGAGTAGAGTGATACTATGCTGGCCGAGCAACCGATCGCCCGGTGTTGCCGCGGCGGCCTCGAATTGACATGCTCGCATCGGGGTAGTTATAATCGTGCCCGTAACGAGACATGGACATGGAAACGAAATCGTCACCCGAACCGGACCGTAGACGGCGAGACATTGCGATTTTCGTTCGATGGTGGTGGGGCTTGTACTAGTACAGGTCTCTGAGCGAGACGTGTGTGCCCCACGTCCCACCGGACGTGGGGCCTTTTTTGTTGGTGCAACATGAGTGAAGAGTTGATCGAGAGGCCGTCACCCGAAGCTCTGGATGAGGACACCTTCAAGGAGCTGCTGGAGACCAAGCAGTACAGGCTGTTGCGGGAGCGCCTGTCGGATTCAGAGCCCACTCATGTCGCCGACCTGCTGGCCAGCATACCGGTAGACGAAGCGGTGATAGCCTTTCGCCTCCTCCCCAAGAGCCTGGCCATTTCGGTCTTCGACTATATGGACGGAGCTTTCCAGAACCAGCTACTGGAGGCTTTCAGCGACCAGGCGGCCAGGAGCTTCCTGGAAGCGATGCCGCCCGACGACCGGACGGAGTTGCTGGAGGAGGTGCCCGCCAAGGTGGCTCGCAGGCTCTTACAGATACTCTCGCCCGACCAGCGCCGCCTCACCTTGCAGTTGCTGGGTTATGAAGAGGGAACAGCCGGGCGCGAGATGACGCCCCTGTTCGTGGACCTGCACAGCGATATGACTGTGGCGCTGGCACTGGAAAGGGTACGGCGGCTGGCCATCAACCGTGAGACCATCTATGAATGCTACGTCATGGACCGCCGTCGTCGCCTCATCGGCACCGTGTCACTCAAGGACCTGGTCATCGCCGACCCCGATGCAAAGGTGGCCGATATCATGACGCCCGACCCCGCCTACGTTGACACACATACCGACCGTGAGGAGGTAGCCAAAGAACTACGCGAGCATAACCTGCTGGCGATTCCAGTGGTGGATGCGGAACAGCGTCTGGTCGGCATCATCACCCACGATGACGTGGCCGACATCATGGAGGAGGAGACCACCGAGGACATCTACCGCTTCGGTGCGGTGCCGGGCACGGAGCGTGGTTACTTCGCCAGCCGCATTCTGGGTGTTGGCCGGCGCCGGGGGATATGGCTATTCGTGCTTATGATGGCCAACATGGTTACCGGCCGTATCATCTTTGAGCAGGCAGACTTCGAGAGAATAGCGCTGCTGGCCGTCTTCATCCCGCTGTTGATTGCCAACGGCGGCAATACCGGAGCTCAATCGGCCACCGTGGTCATCCGCGGGCTGGCCACCGGCGAGGTGAACCCGAGACGGGCCATGGCAGTGGTCACCAGGGAGGCCTCCATAGGCGCTGTCCTGGGCGTCGCCCTCGGTGCAATCGCGCTGGGCCTGGCTTATGCGCTCATCCGCGACCTGGAAGTCGCACTCGCGGTCAGCATTACCCTGATTGGCATCTCGGTAATGGCCACCCTGGCAGGCGGAGCTTTGCCGTTCCTGTTTCGCCGCATCAACGTTGATCCGGCCCTGGTTTCAGCCCCTCTCATAACCACGATAATGGATATATGCGGCGTGGCGCTGTACTTCTGGGTTGCCTACATGATCATGGTGGCGTAGTCAGCCCGCAGGGCAGAGGCAAGATGCCTCTGCATGATTTCGCAAGGAGATTCGAGATGAAGAACAGGATTGACAAACAGACAAAGCAACGGCCGACAGCGGAGCGATTGCAGAAGCTGCGGGCTACTATTGCCGAGAAGGAACTTGATGCCCTGATGATCTCCCAGCCCGAGAACCGGCGCTACCTCTCAGGTTTCACCGGCTCGGCGGGATGGCTGCTCATCGCAGAGAAGCATGCTTTTCTGGCCACCGACTTCCGCTACGTGGAGCAGGCGAAAGGAGAGTCGCCGGATTTCGAGATCGTCCGGACGGCGCGGGAGCTTCGCGACTGGTTTCCGGACCTGGTCTCCGATGCGGGATGGCACAAACTGGGCTTCGAGGCAGGCTTCGTGTCTTACGATATGCATGGTAAGCTCAGCGAGGCCATAGAGGGCAAGCAGCTGAACCTGGAACTAATACCCTCCACCGACCTGGTGGAGCAACTCCGCGCCATAAAGGAGCCCGGAGAACTGGATTTCATAATACAGGCGGTCAAGCTGGCCGATGATGCTTTGGAACAGGCGAAGGCAGAGATCCGCCCGGGCATAACTGAGAAGGAGGCAGCCTGGGAGATAGAGAAACTCCTGCGCCAGAACGGAAGTGAAGGCGTCGCCTTTGAGATCATCGTCGCTTCAGGCCCTAATGGTGCTTTGCCTCATGCCCGCCCTTCGGACAAGAGGATCGGCTCCGGTGAGACGGTGGTCATCGACATGGGAGCCAGATTCAACGGATATTGTAGCGACTTAACCCGCACTCTGTTTGCGGGCCGGGCTGACGACACCCTCTGGCGGGTCTATGATATAGTGCTCAGAGCACAGACCGCTGCCATCGAGGGAGTTGAGTCAGGCATGGATGCCGTGCAGGCAGACCGGCTGGCTCGCAGCGTAATCGAACAGGCCGGCTATGGAGATGCCTTCGGGCATGGCCTGGGACACGGCGTCGGCCTGGCAGTTCACGAATCGCCCACGCTCGGCCCCGGTTCGTCCGGTTCGCTCGCAGAGGGCATGGTTTTCACTGTGGAGCCGGGGATCTACCTTGTGGGACAGGGCGGGGTCAGAATCGAGGACATGGTAGTGCTGGAGAATGGCAGGGCCAGAGTGCTTACCGGTGCCGGCAAGTAGTTCACAGTAGTAGTTCATTCTTAACAAACTAGGAGGTCAGCAAATGCTCGATGCGGGAGAACTGAGAAAGGGAGCAGCCATAGAACTGGACGGCACAATATACCAGGTGCTGGAATACCAGCATGTCAAGATGCAGCAACGGCAGCCAGTGGTCAAGCTGAAACTGCGCGATGTCAGCAGCGGGAACGTCACAGAGCGCAATTTCCAGTCGGGCGACAAGGTCACGCCCGCGTTTCTGGAGCATCGCCCCGTCCAGTATCTGTACAGGGACGGCGACCTTTACTACTTCATGGATAACGAGAGCTACGAGCAGACTGTGTTGACCTCCGCCCAGATAGGAGAGGCGGCGGACTATCTGAAGGACGGCCTGGACCTGGAGATTCTGACCTGCAAGGGAAACACGGTCTCGGTGGAACTCCCAAATTCGGTGGAACTCGCGGTTGCGGAGACGGAACCGGGTTTCAAAGGGGACAGAGCCACGGCGGGCACCAAGGCAGCCAGGCTGGAAACCGGCGTAACCATCCAGGTCCCCCTGTTCATCATCGCCGGCGATACCATCAAGGTCAACACCCGCACGGGCACCTACCAGGAAAAGGCAGGCTAGTAGCGCTTTTCCTGGCGTTGCTCCCGACAGCGGTGCTGGCTCACTGAGGCGGCCGGGCGAACAAGCATAGCCGCCACCGCCCGGAAATCTGGTATAATCAAGCCACGGGCACGACGGGTGGATGCATTGACCGCCCGGGGTACGCCGGGCCGATCCGGGGCACTCTCGTCCGGGCGGCAATGGGGATATTACCCGCCATGAAGGACAGGCGCCAGCAAGATAGGAACGCTAGTTGATAAGAGCTGATTTACATGTCCATACCTGCTATTCGCTGGATTGTCTGACACCGCTGGAGCAGATAGTCGAGCGCTGCCTCCAACTGGGCCTCAACTGCGTCGCTATAGCTGACCACAATACCATCGCGGGCGCACTGAAGCTAAAGGAGATCGCCCCCTTCAGGGTTATCGTAGCTGAGGAGATCCTGACGCCCGCAGGGGAGATAATGGGACTCTTCCTCAGCGAGGAAATCCCGCCCGGACTATCTCCCGGGGAAACAATAGCTCAGATCCGCAGCCAGGGCGGTCTGGTGGCGATTCCCCATCCATTCGGCAGGCCGCTGCCTCGGAACTCCCACTCGTTGACCTCGCCGGAGGTCCTGTCCGGGGTGGACATTATCGAAACCCTCAACGCCCGTACGCCCTCTTCCAACGGCATCGACCGGGCATGGAGACTGGCCAGGGAGTACGGCAAGGCCGCCAGCGCCGGCAGCGACGCGCATACTATAGGCGAAATAGGTCGGGCCTACGTGGAAATGCCCGAATTCGAGGGGCCTGACGATTTCCTCGACTGTCTGGCTCAAGGCAGGATACTGGGGCAGAAGTCCAGCGCCCTGGTCCATCTGGCCAGCATGTGGGCCAGGATCAGAAAGCGAATAGCCGGATATTCAGCTGGGAATCCGTCCTGAGTTCCGGCAGATTGCCTCGTTGCCAGGAGGAGTAGTCCGCCGCACCACATTCTCCAAGCTTACTCTCGCCTGCCGGTCTCGCGGAAGATCCACACGAAGGTAACGATGGCGATCACGGAGACGACAATGATGGTAACCAGCCCTGCCCTGCCCAGTCCGCCGAATGGCTCCCCTGCCGCATAGGCAGCGACGGCCACGTCCAACCCGCCTGCTATCATCTCACCTATCAAGACTACAATGCCTGCGCCATTTCAAATCCGCCTGGCCCGAAGCGAGGCGCGAGGCCTCAGTCCTGCTTCTTGGCCGGCTTGCTGAGTATCTCGTCTATGATGCCGTATTCCACCGCCTGTTCGGCGCTGAGGTAGAAGTCCCTGTCGGTATCGTGGGCGATCTTCTCTACCGGCTGGCCCGTGTGCCCGGCTATGATCTTGCGTATTGTTTCCTGCATCCTCATGATCTCTCTGGCGGCGATCTCGATATCCGCGGCCTGCCCCTGAGCGCCACCCACCGCCTGGTGCAGATGTATGGTCGAATTGGGCAGAGCGTACCTCTTGCCCTTGGTGCCGGCACAGAGAAGCAGGGTGCCCATGCTGGCTGCCAGGCCGACACAGATGGTGGACACAGGACAGCGAAGAATCTGCATTGTATCGTAGATGGCCAGGCCGGCGCTGATAATGCCGCCGGGGCAATGCACATACAGGTTTATGTCCTTTTCGTGGTCTTCTCTCTCCAGGTAGAGGAGCTGGGCAATGATCAGATTGGCTATCTGATCGTTGATAGGGGTGCCCAGAAAGACGATTCTCTCCCTGAGCAAGAGAGAGTAGATATCAAAAATCCGCTCGCCCCGGGGGCTGCTCTCGGTTACAGTGGGAATTATGACCTGCGATATTGCTTCCATCATTCATTCCTCCTTTGTAGTATTCTCAACCTTGCCGGCGGTTATCTCCAGCAAACGGTCCATAGTTTTCTGAGTATGCAGAGACTGCTCGATCGACTGTTTGACCTGGGGCAGCGAGAAGAACTCCCTTGCCTTATCCTTGTCCTCGGCATCATCGGCAATCTCGCTCACTTTGCCGTCCACCTCCGCAGGACTGATCTCAATCCCCTCCTGTTCAGCCAGTTTGCCCAGCACAAGCCCCTGCGTAAGCCGCTTCTGCGCCACGGGACGCAGCGCCTGCATCAGTTCTTCCTGTGTCTTACCTGTGATCTTCACGTAGTCCTCGACCTGTCTGAACCCCAGTCGTTGCGCCTCATCCCTGAGCAGTGCGACAATCTCCCCGTCCTCCAGAACGGGAGGATAGTTTACCTCGCTTATCTCCACCACGGCGTCAACCGCCTTTTGCTTCAACTCCGAGCGACTCCGGGCCTCGGCCTGGGCCGCCAGCTCCGCGGCCACCTTCGTCTTCATCTCCGCCAGGCTATCATGGCCGGCACTCCGGGCCAGGTCGTCGTCAAGCTCGGGCAACTGCTTCTCCTTGATCTCGGTAACGGTGACCTTGAAGGCCCCTTCCTTGCCGCGCATGTCGGTAACGGGATAGTCATCGGGCATGGTCAGGTTGAAGGACTTCTCGCCGCCTTTCTCGATGCCCGGCAACTGAGAGGCGAATCCGGGCACAGGCAGACTCGAGCCTTCGTCCACCTCGTATACTACTCCCTGGCGGCTTAACCAGGGCTTCCCGTCTACACTGGCCTCGACATCCATGGTCACCAGGTCCCCCGGCGCAACGGGGCGCTCCGCAGGCACCCACGCCCCCTGCCTCTCACGGAACTGCTCCAGCGCGGCATTGACTTCTTCCCCTGTGATCTCCGGCACGGGGTCGGCCTCCAGCCTAAGGCCATGGTAATCGCCAAGCTTGATCTCGGGCTTCAGAGACACTGTGGCTTTGAAGACCAGAGGCTCAGTCCGGACGACCTCCAACTCCGGCCTGGCAATGGGTTCGATTCCCTCGGACTCAAGCGCCTGTCTGTAAAGGTCCGGCACCAGATGCTCCAGTGCCTCTTCCATCAGATTCCCCTGTCCTATGTGCTGCACCAGAATAGACCGAGGGGCCTTTCCCTTGCGGAAGCCGGGCACGGACACCCTTTTGACCAGGTGATGATAGGCCGCGTCCAGCGACTTATCCATCTCAGCCGGTTCAGCCTCGATGGTAAGAACCGTCTGGCAGTTCCCGGAGTCTTCTCTAGTTACCTTCATATCTCATTCCTTATCATTGCTGATGCACGACCTCGTGCTTAAGCTTAAGGTTCAGCTCGTCGAGTTGGGCCTGATCGACATACGAGGGGCTATCCAGCATCATGTCGACGGCGTTCTGATTCTTGGGGAAGGCAATGACCTCCCTGATGCTGCGCTCTCCCGCCAGCAGCATTACCAGCCGGTCCAGTCCTATGGCAATGCCGCCGTGCGGCGGGGCGCCATATTCGAGGGCCTCCAGCAGGCCGCCAAATCGACTCTCCGCTTCTTCCTTGCTGTAGCCGAGCAGGCTGAATATTCGTTCCTGCAGTTGACGCTCATAGACCCTGATGCTGCCGCTGCCCAGTTCACAGCCATTGCACACCACGTCATAGTGCTGGCCATAGACCCGGCCCGGCTCGGTGTCCAGCAGCGCCGCGTCTTCCTCCCGAGGAGCGGTAAAGGGATGATGCATGGTCTGCCAGTGGTTCGCGGCCTCATCCCATTCCAGCAGGGGAAAATCAACGACAAACGCAAAGGCCAGCAGGCTGTCATCAGCCAGATCAAGCCGCCGTGCCATCTCGGTGCGTAACGTATCAAGTGTCTTGTTCACCATCTCCAGCTTATCAGCTACGATGAGCAGAAGGTCGCCGGGCTTTGCCTCGAACCGACGGGCTATGTCCTCCAGTTGAGGAGCAGTCAGGTACTTGGCTGCCGCCGACTTCACCTCTTCCATGCTTATTGACGTCCCCGCGAAGGCCACGGTGGTGAGACCCTGCACGCCGCAGCCTTTGGCCAGGTTGACCAGTTCATCAAGCTGGTGGCGGGTG
>JACUUR010000061.1 GCA_014859205.1 Dehalococcoidia bacterium
GAGATTGCCGCGTCCCGATTAGGTCGGGCCTCGCCATGGCGGGGTTAGTGCAGCCGTGAAGGAAGGGATTCCTTCACGCCTCACAGAATTGGTATGGTGTCCCCGAATTTCAAGGGCCCTAAGCTATCGCTCCCAGCTCTCTGCCTACCTGTTCGAACTTGGCCAGGGCGAAGTCCAGGTCTTCTCTGGTATGGGCGGCTGAGATCTGGACACGAATACGGGCCTGCTCCCTGGGCACAACCGGATAGCTGAAGGCGATCACATACAGCCCTTCCTCGAGCAGCCTATCGGCCATGCGGGCGGCCTTCTTGGCATCGTAGAGCATGATCGGCACTATCGGGTGGGTGCCGGGCCTGATGTCGAAACCGAGCCCGGCTATCTTCTCCCTGAAATAGGCGGTGTTCTCCTCGAGCCTCTTGCGTACGTCCGAGGACTGACTGACTATGTCCAGCACCTTCATGCCGGTGGCAACGATGGCGGGCGGAAGGGTGTTGGAGAAGAGATAGGGTCGCGAACGCTGCCTGAGCAACTCTATCATCTCCTTCTTGCCGCTGGTGAAACCTCCGGTAGCTCCGCCCAGAGCCTTGCCCAGCGTGCTGGTGATGATGTCAACCCTATCCTCCACTCCGCAATATGCAGGCGTGCCACGGCCGCCCGGGCCGAAGAACCCCGTGGAATGGGAATCGTCGACCATGACCATGGCATTGTATTTCTCGGCCAGGTCGCAGATCTCCTGAAGTCTGGCCACGTCCCCGTCCATGCTAAAGACGCCGTCGGTGGCGATCAGCCGGAAGCGCCTGTCCTGAGTTTCCCTGAGATGCTTCTCAAGATCGGCCATGTCCGAATGCTTGAGGACGCGGTTCTCGGGAAACTGGACCGCCCCCGAGCTGAGCTTCTTCTTGTGCACCATGCCCCAGAGCCTGACCCCGTCGATGATGGTGGCGTGGTTCAGCTGGTCGCTGATCACCACGTCTTCAGGACCGACCAGGACCTCGAACAGGCCCTCGTTGGCGGCGGCGCAGGATGAATAGAGGATGGTGTCCTCGGTTCCCAGGAACTCCGAGACCTTCCGCTCCAATTCCTTATGGATGTCCTGAGTGCCGCAGATGAAGCGGACGGACGAGAGGCCATGACCTCTCTCATCAAGGGCCTTCTTGGCCACGGCGATCAACTCCGGGCTATTGGCCAGGCCCAGATAGTTGTTGGCGCAGAAGTTGAGGACTTCGCCCTCCTTCACCTTGATCCTGGCCCCCTGGGGGGAGCGGATGATCCTTTCGTCCTTGTAGAGCCCGCTCTCCCTGATGGCCTGCAGTTGACTCTCGAGATACTCCTTAACTTCCTTCGCGTACATGTTTACCTCCGTTGTTAGGGGACCAGGATAACCTTGCCCGAGACCTTGGGCCTTTGTGTCATCAGGTCGAAGCCCTTCTCGAATTCGGCCAGGGGCAGCGTATGGGTGATCACCGGGGAGACGTCCAGCCCCTCGGGTCCCAGCAGTTTGGCCACCTCCTGCCAGGTCTGCCAGATCCGGCGTCCGGATATGGGGAGGATTTTCTTGCCGCTTCTGACATATTCACCATAGTTCTCTATCACGAATGGTTCTCCGTGAATGCCGAAGGCGGACATCCTGCCGCCGATTCTGACCCACTTGAGGGCGAGGTTCACGGCCTGCGGACTGCCGGCCATCTCCAGGACCACGTCAAATCCCTTGCCGCCGGTGATATCGCATAGGGTCTCGTCGAGGTCCGGGCCATCTCCCAAGACAAGATCGGCACCCATTGCTTCGGCGATCTCCATCCTTTTTTCGTGCCGGCAGAGGATGATGGTCAGGCGTGCCCCTTCGGCCTTGGCCACGCCGACGGCCATCAGTGCGATGGGTCCATCGCCGACGATGAACACGCTCTTGCCATCCAGGTCTTCATCGTAATCACCCAGTGCGCAATAGACGGCATTGCCCAGGGGCTCCTGAATGCTGGCTATCTCCGGGGGCAGCCTGGGATCATTCTTCCAGAGCACCCTTTCCGGAATCGTGAAGTACTCGGCAAAGCAGCCGTTACAGGTCAGGCCGAATATCCGGCCCGTCTCGCAGATATGTCTCTGGTCGTTCAGGCACTGAATGCACGTCCCGCAGTAGATATGGGTCTCGGCCGAGACGTGGGCTCCCACCCTGAACCTCTCAACATCCTTGCCCACCTCGACGATTCTGCCGGCGAATTCGTGGCCCAGAATCTGGGGGATGTGCTTGATGTAAACACGCGCCCCGGGATCCCAGGCGTAGATATGCACGTCGGTGCCGCAGATTGAGCCGGCCATGAGTTCAACCAGTACCTCATCGGCTCCGGGCCTGGGGACATCCAGTTCCACCAGCTCGGCTCCGGGAGCCTCTCTGGTCTTGACTACTGCTTTCATTCTTTGTACCTCTCTCTAGTCAGGCTACGACGCCCGTTGGCCTGAAAGGCAAGTGCACGAGCGAGCGGATCGAGTTCACAGTCATGGTTGAGGATGGTGATCTAGCGGGAGACATCGGCGCGGTCCCGAGAAAAAGCGCTCCTCCCGCAGGGTATGCTGCTATCAAGCGTTATAGGTCCGTTGAGGAGCCTGGGCCTCACGAGCGAGATCATAGCTGATCGGAGGGTTTGTGTCAAGGCAAACGGGCGCGAAGCCTACGTAAGCAGCGCCTCGTCCGTATACCCGTTTGTCGATCTCACGATGACCCCCTTCTTGACTACCGTATCCACCAGGTTGATGCCGAACCAGTAGGGCAACTGCCTATGATTGGGGATGTCCATGATGATTATGTCGGCCTTCTTGCCGACCTCGATGCTGCCCACCTCGTTGCCTCTATCCAGTGCACAGGCGGCATTGATGGTGGCCGCGCTGATGGCCTCGGCGGGCGTCATCTTCAGCTGGCGGCAGGCCAGTGCGATTATGCTCTGCATCGACAGGGTGGGACAGCTGCCGGGGTTGAAATCGGTAGCCAGGGCGATGGGCACGCCAGCGGCTATAAGCTTGCGGGCGGGAGCATATCTGTCCGTCATCAGGTGGAAGGGAACACCCGGCAGGAGAACCCCGACAGTCCTCTTGTCTGCCATCAACGCCATGCCCCTGTCGGAAATGTGTTCGAGATGGTCAATCGAGGTGGCCCCCAGTTCGACTCCCACCTCCACCCCGCCGATATCGCTGAACTCGCCGGCATGCAGCTTAAGCTTCAGCCCGTGTTCTCTGGCCTTTGCCAGGATGGTCCTGGCCTCCGATGCGTCGAAGGCTCCCTGTTCCACGAAGACGTCGCAGTATTCGGCCAGGCTCCCGGTCTTGACCGTCTCCAGCATGCCCAGCACCAGCCGGACATAGTCGTCCCGCCTGTCCCGGTACTCCCCGGGCAGGGCATGGGCCCCCAGGAAAGTGGAGACTATGTCGACAGGGCCGGAGTCCTTGAGCCGGGCGATGACCTTGAGCATGCCCAGTTCGGACTCCTGTGAAAGGCCGTACCCCGTCTTGATCTCAACGGTGGTGGTGCCGAAGGCGAGCATCGTGCCCAGGAAGCCGTGAGCCCGTTCCAGCAGAGCTTCCGGGCAGACCAGGGCCTGTCTGGTCCTGTCAACGGTGCTGAGAATCCCCCCGCCGCTGTTGAGGATTTCCAGATAGGAACGGCCCTGTATCTTCTGGACGAACTCGTCCTCCCTGGAGCCGCCGAAGACGAGATGGGTGTGACAATCCACGAATCCGGGCAGGACGACCTTGTTCGTGGCGTCGATCACCGTGTCGGCCCAGCTGAACCTGGCCGCTATTTCATCGCTCTGCCCTAAAGCGACGATCCGGCCATCCTCTATGGCAGCAGCCCCGTTCTTGATGATGCCCAGGTCGTCCATCTCCGTTCCGGTCCTGGGGCTACCGCCGGCGCCGCGAACGGTCACCAGCTCCGAGGCGTTCCTTATCAGCAGTGTAGACGTCATCCGGGGATGTTGACCCCCTTGCGTCTGGCGGTTGTCCTGGCGATCCTGTAACCGGCATCGGCATGTCTGGCCACTCCCAGGCCGGGGTCCACCGTAAGCACCCGCTCCAGCCTCCTCTGCCTCTTCTCAGTGCCATCGGCGACGATGACCATGCCTGCGTGCAGGGCATAGCCGATGCCCACTCCACCGCCGTGATGAAACGAGACCCAGGAAGCGCCGTTGATGCCGTTCAAAGCGAAATTGAGCAGCGGCCAGTCGGCAATGGCATCGGAGCCGTCCAGCATGGCCTCGGTCTCACGATTAGGAGAGGCCACAGAGCCGGTATCCAGATGGTCTCTGCCGATGACAACGGGAGCCCTGACATCTCCCCGTGCCACCAGGCGGTTGATGATCCCGCCGAACTCAGCCCGGTCACCGTAGCCCAGCCAGCAAATCCTGGCCGGCAAGCCCAGGAAAGGAACCTTGTCCTGGGCCTGGCGAATCCAGCGATGCAGTGCCCTGTCTCCGGGAAAGGCCTCCAGGACGGCCTTGTCCATAGCCCGGATATCTCCGGGATGGCCGGACAGGGCCGCCCACCGGAAGGGCCCCTTGCCCTGACAGAACAGGGGCCTGATGTAAGCGGGTAGGAAACCGGGATAGAGAAAACCCCCCTGTTCATCTCTGACCGTGAGTCCACCGATCTCCGCCTGCTGTCGCAGGTTATTGCCGTAGTCAAAACAGATTGCGCCCTGCTTCTGCATGGCCAGGATTGCCTGGACATGCTTGACGATCGATTCGTAGGCCCTTCGTTTATAGTCCGCGGGGTCCTGCCGGCGCAGTTCATCCATGGCCGACAGGTCGCCGGCAGGAACATAACTCCAGATGTCATGGGCCGGCGTCTGGTCGGTAACGATGTCGGGGATGACTCCCATTTCCACAAGCTGTGGGTGGACCTCAGCGGCATTGCCCACCAGCCCCACGGAGAGCGGTACCTTCTTCCTCCTGGCCTGTTCTAACCAATCCAGGGCCTCTTGGAGGTCTGCCGTCATGCGGTCACAGTATCCTTCCCTGATCTTCCTCTCAATTCTGTCAGGCCTGACCTCAACATCGAGGATAACGCCTTCGTTCATGGTGGCGGCCATGGGCTGAGCACCTGACATACCCCCCATGCCGGCGGTGAGGATGAACTTCCCGGTCAGAGAGTCCCGGCCGAATTCCATGGCGGCCAGGGCGGCCAGCGTCTCGTAGGTACCCTGCAGAATCCCCTGGGTCCCGATGTAGATCCAGGAACCGGCAGTCATCTGCCCGTACATGGTCAGCCCCATCTCGTCATAGCGGTCGAAGTCCTCCTGGGTGGCCCACCTGGGGACGAGGTTGGAGTTGGCGATCACCACCCGGGGAGCTTCGCTATGGGTAGGAGCGACATAGACCGCCTTGCCCGACTGAATGCAGAGGGTCTCCTCGTCGGTGAGGCTCTTCAGGGCCCTGACGATGCGATGGTATTCCTTCCAGTTCCTGGCGGCCCTGCCCTGTCCGCCGTAGATTATGAGATTCTGCCAGTCCATGGCGACGTCCGGATTCAGGTTGTTTCTCAGCATGCGCAGGGCCGCCTCGGCATCCCAGTTCTTACACTGCAGCCTGGTGCCGGTCTGCGCCCTGATCGGTCTCTTTGGTCTCAGATCCATATGCATCGGCCTGGCCATATTCACCCCCATCTCTGTGTCGTGCTGCTCATCGTCATCTCAGCCGCGCCGCAACCTCGTCCGCTATCCGAGTAGCCAGTGGCTCGGGAGAGGAAAACTGCTCGGCTTTCTGCAAGATTTCTTGCTTATACTGCTGATCTCGCATAGAGACCAGGTTGACCTGGACGTTGAGCAGAGCACCCTTGACGGCCGCTTCGGCCATCCCGGCGGCCACGCCGATATCGGTGATGATATTGGGGTTGCAGTCCTCCAGCAGCATTCCTGCCAGCTTCAGAACTGCGTAGCTATGTGCCGCCGTCTGCAGGGGCACCTCGGTGGCTGCCCTCAGGTCGCCTGAGGCAAAGGCCTTGGCGTCTTCGTCAACCAGGCCTGTCAGGGCCTTCATCAACGTGCGCGCTTGCGCCGAGATCTCGCTGTTGCGCGAAAAGTCCGCCGCCATGGAGACGAGTGCGGCCGCCAATGCCCCGGCCAGGGCCGCCACGGAGCCTCCACCGGGCGTGGGCTTTCTGGCCGCCAGTTCAGCCAGGAATCCTTCCACCGTCAGTTCCTGCAACATTACCGGTCCTCCTCAATCAGATACTCGATTATCTTCTCCCGGGGGTTGAATCCCCGACCGGCGTCGAGCGCCAGATTCTTCACGGCCGCAGCGATGAGTTTCTGGTCGGACGCTTCATCTGGCCCATAGAACCTGCCCGCGTCGAGCAGCGCCCCCTCGGGAACCAGCCCCACGATCTCGCTGCTGATAATGTCCGCGCCGGCGAGTTCGGCCAGGCCCTTTATCGTCTCAAACACCAGGTGCATGGGGGCGACCCTGTAGTTGGTCAGGTTCATCGAGACCTGGGCGACCCCGGACTCTTCTAGGGACACGCCTACCGCTTTGACCGACTTGAGGACTCCAGGCACCTTGATCTTCCGCCCATCATGCAGAGTCTGCATTCGACCGGATTCCCTGATGATCCTGGCGATCCTGTGGGCGATCTCGTCATCGTCTGTGCGCAGGTAGACGTTGTAGGCAATCAGGAATTCCCTGGCCCCGATTACGGTAGCTCCGCTTTTGCGGTTGAAAATGGCGGGCCCGTAGTCCGGTCGCCATTGCGGATCCCTCAGTTTCTCGGCCAGGCCTTCATATTCGCCGGCCCTGATGGCGGCCAGGCTCTTCCTCTGCGGCGACCTTGCGGCTTCCTCGTAGAGGTAGACGGGGATCTTCAGTTTGTTCGCCACCTCTTCCGCCAGTTCCTCCGCCAGGGCAACGCAGTCTGCCATGGTGACACTCCGGACAGGGACGAAGGGGCAGACATCACAGGCGCCCAGCCTGGGGTGCTGTCCCTTGTGTTTGGCCATATCGATGAGGTCGGCTGCGGTGGCAATGGCGGCATAGGCGGCCTTACCCACCGCCTCAGGCTCTCCCACAAAGGTGAACACGGTGCGGTTGTGATCGGCGTCGGGGGCCACGTCCAGGAGCTTGACTCCCGGAACTGCCCGCACGTTGCCAGCGATCCGCTCGATCTTTCCCCTATCCCGGCCCTCGCTGAAGTTAGGCACACATTCAACCAGCCTCGTCATGATACCCCTGCCTCCCTGAGCAATGCGCCGCTACGCACGACGTCACGGAGCTTCTGAATGTCCTCAGCCAAAACCCGGCTTCTGTCAAGAGTCGCAACGTGGCTTCTGACGGTGGCGTGAAGCCTGGCCATCGGTGCCTCCTCCGGCAATGGCCCGCGGAAGTCCAGGGCCTGCGCGGCACAGAGGACCTCTATCGCTATGACATACTCGGTGTTCTGGCAGATCTGCCAGGCCTTTCGGGCGGCCCAGGCGCCCATGCTCACGAAGTCCTCCTGGCCAGCGGAGACCGGGATGGAGTCAACCGAGGCCGGATGGGCCAGGGTCTTGCTTTCCGAAACCAGGGCGGCCGCGCTGTATTGAGTGATCATCAGGCCTGTGTCCAGTCCCTGATCGCGGGCGAGGAAGAGAGGGAGCCCGTTAGCGCCCGAACTCAAGAGCTTGTCTATCCGTCTCTCCGAGATGCCGGAGATGGTGCAAAGGGCAATCGACAGACTATCGGCTGCCTGAGCCAGGATCTGGCCATGGAAGTTACCGCTTGCCTGGCGAATCTCGGGCCTGTCCCCTTCTCTTGAGATCCAGGGGTTGCCTCCGAAGGAGTTGATCTCAGTATCCACGACTTCTGTGGCCTTTGCCAGAGCCTCCCTGAAGGCGCCATGGACCTGCGGAATACACCTGAGTGAGTAGGCATCCTGTAACGAGCGGGTTGAGGCCTGACCGCGTCTCCCGGCAAGAAGGCCGGTCAAATGGTCGGCGGTAATGAGCTGCCCTCGATGCGGCCTGAGTCGCTGGAGTTCGTTCTCAAAAGACTCCGTGCCGCAGCCCAGGGCCTCAATGGTCATTGCAGCAGCCACATCAGCCGCTCGAATCAGGTTGTCTGAATGAAAGACCAGGAAGGCCAGCAGGCCAGTCATGAGGCTGGTACCGTTGAGCAGTGCGATGGCCTCGCCCGCCTGCAGTCTCACCGGCTCCAGGCCAGCCGCGCGCAGGGTCCGCTGCGGATCCCTGCCGATCAAGGCCAGGGCAATGTGGGCCTGGGGAACCAGATCGCCGCTGGCCCCCAGGGAACCTATGGCGGGAACAACCGGGAGGATGTTCCTGTTGAACATCTCGATCAGAAGCTCGAGCGTCTGCAGTCGGATGCCGCAATACCCCTGCTTGAGGTTCAGGATCATGTGCAGCATTATGCCTTTGACGATGTCCGCTTCCAGAGGCTGCCCTATGCCGCAGGCATGGCTCATGATCAGGTTCTCCTGGAACTCCTCCATCTTGTCTTCCGGAATGGGCCTGTCTAAGAAGGCGCCGACTCCTGTGTTTATCCCATAGTATGATTTGCCGGGATCGGCCTTCAGAATTTGCTCAAAGGTCTTCCTGGAATCAGTTATCCGCTGCCTTTCCGCAGGGTCTAACTCAATCGACTCGCCTCCACGGCACAGATCGACGAATCCGGCATAGTCCAGTTTAGCTATCATCTTCTGATTCCTTTCCAGACGTTCGCATGCTGCGCACCAGGGAAGAAGCATCCACGCCAATCAACTGCATAGGGGGACGCCGCAATTGCAGCCCTGACCCGGTCGGCGCCGCATCACAGGTCCACTCTCTTCACCGCCGGAAGGCCGGAAACCATGGTCCCGTCTGCGCCCGGCGCTCCTGTCGGCAAGACGGCGGAAGCCTAATCGCCTCTTCTATACAGCTCGATGGCCACGTAGGTGAGAAGAGGTTCAACGATTTCCGGGGGCAGCGAGTTGAACATCTCGTTTATCATGGCCATCTCTCTGGGCACGCCCTTGTCCACTCCCAGTGCCTTCATGATCCTGGGCCCGTGCGTTTCCATATCCTTCTCCATCCTACCCAGCATCGCGCTTATGGTCTCGAGGCCCATATCCTCCGGCACCATCGTCCTCATGATCAGGCCCATGCCCTGAATCATATCTTCCACGTCTGATGGCGGCATCTGCCTAACTCTTTCGGTGGCGTCCTCGAGATCCTTCAGCATATGCTCGGCAGCCTTATCATGAATCGGCGTCACCGTCAGATGAATGCTGGGCGGTATATTCATTTCCTCTATGCCACGTTGGGCCAGGATCCACCAGCCTTTCTCGCCCATCACATCGGCCAGCTTGAAGACGTTGACCTCTTGGGACGAAAACGCGACTATGCAGGAACTCTGCCTGCCCAGAATCCTGTAGCCGAGTCTCTGCAGACCCGGCACGATCTTGTTCCTGGCTTTTATCATCCTGGCCGTCAGGTCCAGATAGCCGGATTCTCCCAGGTAATGCAGTGCAGCCCAGGCCGCAGCCAGTGGCCCGGCAGACCTGGTTGACAGCACAGCGGGGTTGATTATCACATAGCCGGGCCAGCGTATGTTTGAGAACGTTGAGTACATCTTATAGAAGCTCTTTCTGAACAGGACCACCGAAGAGCCGTGCGGCGAGAATGCGTACTTGTGGGGATCCAGTGATATCGAGGATACGCCGGGAAGCGAGAAATCAAAGTCCGGTATGTCCTCCCCGAGCTTCTTCATGAAGGGCAGTATGAAGCCGCCGACACAGGCATCAGTGTGTAACCACAGGTTCTTCTCCACAGCTATCTCGGCCAGTTCGGCAATCGGGTCTATGGTGCCGAAGGGCCAGTTCGGCGCCGAACCGACTATCATGGCGGTGCTGTCCGTGATGGCCCGGCTGATCGAGTCGGGCTGTACTGTAAGCGTATCGGGATCAACCGGGACTCTCTTGGTCAGTAGGCCCATGTATTCAGCCGCCTTGTCCCAGCAGGGGTGCGCGGTGACGGGCATGATTATCTCAGGATAGACCCCCAGACCACGTTTGAGTATGAACTGGTCTCTGGCGGCCTTCACCGCCAGGAACACGCTCTCGGTACCGCCGAAAGTATATGTCCCCACCACCTCCTCATCGCCGTGCATCAGCGACGTGGCCACATCGATGATGCCCTTCTCCATCTTGATTGCGCTGGGAAACTCCAGAAAGTCCAGAATGTTCTTGTCGGCAAAGAGGGTAAGAGCCCGATGGGTCAATTCCCGCAGGTCATCGAGTCCGGCCTCAAAGGCTATGGTGAACAGCTTGCCGCTATGCGGGTCGGCGTCTCCTGCCGCGTATTCTTTGAGCTTGGCCAAGATCTCCTCTTTAGAGCATGATTTCGAGAAGAACTCCATTTCGTGCCTCCTTCATCGTTACTCAGTTAGGAGAGATGGTTCCGCGAACCTCAGGGACATTATAATCCCGAACACCTCTGGATTCAACGCAGCGATGGGTACCCGCTGCCTGCCCAGGAACTGGACCGCACGAGACCGGCGGTGGCAGGAAATCGGGCGATTATGGTCTTTCTCAAGCCGGATATTTCGTCAGCGTGGTGCCACACCTATTGACATCCTGCTGGCGAATAGTCTACTATCTGCTACGAGAAAGGAGGGCCGAATGCAAGCATACTGTATGAAGTGCCGAGCCAAGCGGGAAATACGAAACCCGAAGAGCATCGTCATGAAGAACGGCAGGCCGGCCACCCAGGGCGTCTGCCCGAATTGTGGCACCAAAGTATTCCGAATCGGCAAGAGCTAGGTCCGCTGGACAGGATAGCAGGAGGCAAAAGGGCTGGATCTTCCGAGGGTGCTGTGTTCAGCCCTTTTGCCCGATGAATTGTGCCGATAGAGCCCTGCGCGTAGTGGACTAG
>JACUUR010000062.1 GCA_014859205.1 Dehalococcoidia bacterium
TGTCTTCACCTACCTGTTGCGTTATGTCCAAGACCCTGATGCAACAATACGGGAGATGTCTCGCGTACTGAAACCAGGCGGGCAATTGCTCTCGCTTGAGTTCGGCATTCCAGAAGCCCTCTGGATGAGAACTCTATGGGAACTCCACAGTAGGGTCGTCATGCCCGTAATAACCCTCCCCGCTTCACGAAGCTGGCATCGTATGGGCTGTTTCTTGGGTTCGAGCATATCGGGCTTCTGTCGGCGGTGTCCTGTTGATCGCCTCGCCGCAATATGGCGTGAAAACGGGATTCCGCTGGTAGAAACGAGACGCCTGCTTAAAGGTGTAGCCATTGTGATGTGGGGAACGAAACGGAGATAGAGACTGATAGCCAGCCATCGTGATTACCTTCACAGAGAATTCTGATCTGAAGAGGCACTAACAATACACGTGTTCAGTTTTCCGATCGCCTTCATGTCCGCCCGGGGCATAGTTCCGAGCTTCCTGGCTATCATGCCCTGCTTGATCGTCCTCACGATTCCTGTGGCAACGGAGGCGAAGAGCAGCCCTGCCCCCCGCCAATCGCCAATGAGATGGTCGCCCAACAATAGCCGGTCGCTCCTGCTGGTGATCGCCGCGATTATGGCTTTCTCACGGCTCCTACTATAGGCCTCCGAACTGACTATGACGGCCGGACGGCGTCTTTCGCCGCTTTCGTCTGAGAAGACAAAGGTGACAAGGACCACATCTCCGCGTTCATATCCGGTCATAAGCCGCGTCCTTTTCATTGTCCCCGATCTCCGCCAGCACCGGGTCCGCCTTACCGGACAGGTTCAAGAGCGCCCCCACATTCGCCCTCTCCCCGATCGGATATGGCACCCTATCAAGGTCTTCCCTGCGCAACCTGCGGTGGCGTTCTTTGCCGATGCGAAAAGCCGGCAGCCTGCCCTCTCTGGTCAGCTTGTAGATGGTCCTCTTTGAAACGCACAGGTACTCACCGGCTTCTTCCACTGTGAACCACTCCTTGGTAGTTACCATTAACACACCTCCACACAGTCAAGTTGTATCATTCTAGCACATATGGGCAATGCCCGGCCTTGAAGGAAGATGCCAGACAGCTTGCCGGGGTCGCCCCGACGCTACTACTCGACGCGCCTGACTTTGAGCAGATTGGTGGAGCCGACCACCCCGATGGGAATGCCGCCGGTGATAACTATCAGATCGCCCGGCTTTGCCAGGCCCATCTCCTGCGCAAGCCTTGCAGCTGTGTCGAACAAGTCTTCCACCGATGACACCCGGTCGACCTGGATCGGGTATATCCCCCACCCCAGCATCAACCTTGCCACCACAGCAGCATCGGGGGTTATGGCCAGAATAGGCATTCTGGGACGGTATTTCGACACCCGTCCCGCCGTGCTGCCGGACTGCGTGAAGGCCACCAGAGCCGCCGCGCCGAGGACCTGCGCCGTGTGACAGGCGCTGTAGCTTATCAGTTCATCGGTCTTCTGCTCCAGCCACTTGCCCCTCTCCCACAATATCTGCTCGTAGGCCAGTTTGGTCTCTGTTTCCCGGGCAATCCTGGCCATCATTTTGACCGCCTGCACCGGGTACTTCCCGATAGAGGTCTCGGCCGACAGCATTACGGCGTCAGTGCCGTCGAATATGGCATTGGAAACATCGGTGACCTCAGCCCGGGTGGGCCGGTGAGCACTGACCATTGACTCCATCATCTGGGTGGCGGTGATCACCGGCTTCCCGGCCTGATTGCATTTCCCGATAATCTCCTTCTGCACCAGCGGCACTTTCTCCAGGGGGATGTCCACGCCCAGGTCTCCCCGCGCCACCATGATGCCCTCGCTGGCCGCCATTATGCTGCCGAACCTGCTCACAGCCGCACCCCTCTCGATCTTGGCCACAATCGGCATATCTACGTCATGCTCCTGCAGTATTGCCTTCACACCGGTCACGTCTTCCGCACTGGTGACAAAGGAAAGGGCCAGGTAATCAGGCCGTTGTTGGATGGCAAAGAGAATGCATTCGCGCAGAGCGTCGGTAATGAAAGGGCCGGAGGTGGACATGCCGGGCACCACCAGTCCCCGTCCGTCCGTGAGCATTCCCCCTACCGTGACCTTACACCTGACCTCCGTGCCCTGTCGCTCAAGGACCTTGAGCTGCATGGCACCGTCATCCAGTAACACCGTATCGCCCACCTTTATGTCCAGGGGCAGTGTGGGAAGGTTAACCGGGACCACCCTTTCGTCTCCCTCCACCTGCCTGGTGGTGAGGACGACCTCTGCCCCCCTCTTCAGCCTGACCGGACCGTCCTTCAGTTTGCCCGTGCGATACTTGGGCCCGGGCAGGTCCATGAGAATAGCTACCGGGGTTGACAGACGGCGAGAGAGTCGCCTTACGGTCTTGATATGACGGGCATGTTCCTGGTAAGTGCCGTGGGACAGGTTGAGCCTGGCCACATTCATGCCGGCCTTTATCAGTTGTTCGATAACGGCTGCCGAACCGGTGGCCGGCCCGATAGTGCACACTATCTTGGTCCGCCTGGCAAAGAAGTCCGGGCGTTTCATAGCACCGCCTCGCCTGACCCGTGGACTCATTCAGTTGCCCTCAAGGGACGCCGACGGAGATCAGTAACCCCTGTACCAGCCCTCAGCCACCGGAGCAAACACGCCGTCCCTTCGGCCGTGCTCAGGACGGGCCTCAGCTCCCATCTTGGAATACCAGGGCTTGCCGTACCTGCCGGCTATCCCGGCCAGCGCCTGCAGCCTGGTAGCGGCCGTATTGCGGAAGAAGCTCATCCTCTCTCCCCGCGAACGAATGCCGACTCCCTCCTGCCACAGGGCGCGCCCGGCCAGGAATCCGGAGGCTCCCGCCTGACAGGCTATCTCGACCTGTTTCCTGAACGACTCGAACCCGACGCCGGCACTGAGCAACACCCAGGGCAGGCGCGATGCCTCGTCCAGTTCCCGACACCAGGCCAGCAGCTTTCCCTCATCCCGCTCATGCTCGATATCCGCCGGAAACTCCGCCTTCAACACATCAACGGGCAGGGCCGTGATCTGTCGAGCGGTCTCGATGACCAGCCCGGGCTTTATCTCAGCAAACTCCTTCGCCGAGGCCCCGGTACCTTCCAGGGGATAGCTTACAGGCTCGACCAGCAAGGCTATGTCCTCCTCAAGGCATTGGTCGGCCAGCATTGCCACCAGGTCCAGCTGCTTCGAGGCAACATCCTTAAGGTCCGGCCTGAAGTAGATCAAGAGCTTGACCGCTGAGGCGCCCATCTTCCTGGCCTTTTTCAGGCTCCAGTCGGGCAAAAGCTCGGTGACCCTGGCCGAACGGTCTCCACTGTAGCCGCTCTTCTCCATGCTGACCAGAAATCCTTTCGACCCGGGCAGGAGACCCGCGGCCACGGCCTGAGCGGCTCCGTATTCCGGATCGAGCAGGATGGCGCTGGCAAAGGGCGCTACCGCCTGACACAGATCGAGTTTGAAATCGACCATGTCCTGGTAGCTCACGGAGTCGGGACTCTCTTCATTCAGGGCCCGCTTGAGGGCCCCCCTGTGGTCGATAGCACACATGGTCATCATGCCATCGGCATCAGCCAGTTGTTGCAGGCCCCTTAGCTTGCCTATAGATATGTCCATCACGTCACCTCATAGTAGCTCGGTTTCGTCGCCTTGTTCACAGGGAAGCTGCCTCATCGCGCGGAGGGCAAAGGCAGCGGCGCCCAGCACACCGGAATCTCGACCCAGCCCTGCAGAGGCAAACCGCACGGCGCTGAAGGTTTCCCTGTATGCCCTCTCTCCAGCCACCTTGAAAGCCGGCTGAAGCAGTATATCACCGATATTCGACAGGCCGCCACCGATCACTATCAACTCAGGGTTGAATATGTTGATGAGGTTGGCCAGCCCCACGCCGATATAATAGCCGGTCCGGGTAATGAGCTCCCGGGCCAGCCTATCGCCCTTGATAGCTGCGCTGTGAATGGCCTGTGCAGTCACCTTGGCCGTGTCTCCCCCCGCATACTCAAGAATGGATGTCCTGTCGCCTGCCTCGATCCGCTGTCTGGCTTCCCTGGCCAGGGCCGTGCCTGAGGCCAGTGTCTCCCAGCAACCCCTGTTGCCGCAGTTACAGGGTGGCCCTGTGTCATCAATGGTCATGTGCCCTACCTCTCCGGCTGCGCCGGTGGCGCCGCTGTAAAGCTCACCGTCGATGACAATGCCGCCGCCGATGCCCGTGCTGACGGTAACATAGATGAAGTTGCGAGCGCCCCGGGCCGCGCCGAAGTGGAGCTCCCCCAGGGCCGCTGCATTGGCATCATTGATCAGAAAGGCCTGCTTGCCCAGCCTCTCCTCCACCAGGTCCCGCAGCGGAACGTTTCGCCAGCCCGGCAGATGGGGAGAGGTGAGGACCATGCCCGCCACGGGGTCCACCAAGCCGGGCGCTCCGATTCCCACGGCAGTCAGCGACCCCACGGAGATATTCGCCCGGGCCAGAGCACGGTGCGTGGATTCAAGTATGGACTCGACCACCGCCTCCCGGCCTTTCCGGGCGGGCGTGACGCTGTGGTCGCGCGATAGCATCTTCCCCTGCGGGTCGATCACCGCGGTCAGTATCTTGGTGCCGCCAAGGTCAACACCCAGAACCAGAGTTGTTGAGTCCTCAGGCATTGGTACTTCCCGTATGCATGGGCGATCCGCTGCCAACTCCCGGCCGGTCTTCCCAACCGGAATTGTCTGGCGTCAGGCCCTATTGTATACTGGTTTGGATAAGGATTGCAGAATAGCAGATCTATCGTGACTGATCAAAGCCAGCATGAGACCGCCGGCGCACCCCTGCCGGACCGTGATGAGAGCCGGGCCGGCATGAGCTTTCCCAGGGCAAGCGGGATACTATTGCATCCGACCTCGCTTCCGGGGCGCTTCGGGATAGGCGACCTGGGCAGCGAAGCTTACCGATTTGCGGACTTTCTGGCCGGCACCGGTCAGAGCATCTGGCAGATCCTGCCGCTGGGTCCCACCGGCTATGGCAACTCCCCCTACCAGTGCCTTTCCGTCTTCGCCGGAAATCCACTGCTCATCAGCCTGGAGGCGCTGGTCGCTGATAAGTTCCTGGACCCGTCCGACCTGGAGAGCATGCCTGCCTTTCCTGAAGATAGAGTTGACTATGACTCGGTTATCGGCTTCAAGTTGCCCCTGCTGAAGAGGTCGGCTGAGGTCTTCCGCAGCCAGGCTTCGCCGGACCAGCAGCAGCAGTTCGAGCAGTTCTGCCACGACAACGCATCGTGGCTTGACACCTACTCCCTGTTCATGGCCGTGAAAGAGGCGCATGGTCTGGCCGCCTGGAACAGCTGGGAAGCAGATATCCGTGCGCGGCAGCCCGGGTCGCTGCAGCGGTGGGGCAGGAATCTAGCCCCCGAGATCTTTGCCCATAAGTATCAGCAATACCAGTTCTTCAGGCAGTGGTCTGCGCTGAAGGGCTACTGCAATGAGCGTGGGATCAGGCTCATGGGCGATATCCCCATATTCATTGCCCTTGATAGCGCCGAGGCCTGGGCGCACCCGGAGATGCTGTATCTGGACGGTAGCGGGAACCCGATCGTGGTGGCCGGGGTGCCCCCTGACTACTTCAGCAAGACGGGACAGTTATGGGGCAATCCCCTCTATCGCTGGGACGTGATGGCCCGGGATGGCTACAGGTGGTGGATCGAGCGCTTCCGGGCAACCCATGCCCTGGTGGACATAATCAGACTGGACCACTTTCGCGGCTTCGAGAAATACTGGGAGGTCCCCGGCACAGATGTCACCGCCATGAACGGCCGCTGGGTGCCCGGTCCCGGGGCCGAACTCTTCAGGGCCGTGCGGGAGGCGCTGGGCACCCTGCCCATCATCGCCGAGGACCTGGGGGTGATCACGCCCGAGGTGGATGCGCTCAGGGAGCAACTCGGCTTCCCCGGGATGCGGGTGCTTCAGTTTGCCTTCGGCAGCGATCCCAAAGCCGGCGACTACAAGCCGCACAACTACCCCCGGAGCTGCGCCGTATACACCGGCACCCACGACAACAATACGACCGTCGGCTGGTTCAGGGAGACGGCGATAGAGGATACCACCCAGAGCATGGCTGAGAAACAGGACGAGAGAAGGCTTGCCTTGAGGTATCTGGGATCGGACGGGCAGGACATAAGCTGGGACTTTATCCGCCTCGCTCTCATGTCGGTCGCCGACACGGCCATCATACCCATGCAGGACCTCCTGGGGCTGGGCGGCCGGGCCAGAATGAACCATCCCGGCACCACCGTGGGCAACTGGTCGTGGCGCTTCACATCCGACATGCTGACCGCAGAGATCATGGGCAGGCTGAAGGAGCTAACTGCGCTGTACGGACGCTGATCGCAGCTTGATGCTCCTGGACGCGCAGTACAGTCAGGATGCCGGGACCGGCCGCAGCTAAGAGAGTAAGCCGGCCCGGCCGCAATGGTCGGTAGCAGCGTGCCCCGGCAGCGGCGGGCGTTATGTCAAATCGAATCATTGATTATTGAAGTTGTTGATAGTATACTGTCACCACCTAGACTGGCGGGAGGTATTCCATGAAGCTATCTTGTCTGCAAGCGAACCTGAACGCAGGGCTCACCATCGTGGGGAGAGCAGTAGCCACCAGGTCCACGCTGCCTATCACACAGAACATCCTTTTGTCCGCTGAGGAGTCGCGTCTCAAACTGGCTGCCACCAACCTGGAAATGGCCACCACGTGCTGGACCGGAGCCAATGTGGAACAGGAGGGGAGCATAACCGTGCCTGCCCGCCTGCTCATCGACTTCGTCAACTCCTTGCCCAACGACCTGATCGAGATCAACCTCCCTCCCGACGGCCGCATACTGGAGCTTAAGAGCGGCCATTATCAGGCACACATCAACGGCATCGACGCAGCGGACTTCCCGCCTATCCCTCAGGTAACGGATGGCATAACCACCACCATCGAGGCAAACAGCCTCCGGGAAGGAATCGCGCACGTCGCCTTTGCCGCCGCCAGCGAAGAATCGCGCCCGGTACTGACCGGCATTAACACTGAGTTCGATGGCGACCAGCTCAACCTTGTGGCGGCCGATGGCTTCAGGCTGGCAGTTCATAATGCGACTCTTAACTCGCCGGTGAAACAGAAGGCCGCCGTAATCATCCCCGCCAGAACGCTCAGCGAGCTGAACCGTCTTCTTGCCGACCAGGAGGAGCCGGTGGAGATCACCGTAAACGAAAAGAAGAGCCAGGTCCTCTTCCGCCTCAACGATGCTGAGCTGGTATCTCAGCTTATTCAGGGTTCTTTCCCCAACTACTCGCAGGTCATTCCTCAGAGTTACACCACCCGCGCCGTCGTGGACATCGCCGAATTCCTGCGCGTCACCAAGATGTCCTCCATATTTGCCCGCGATGCCAGCGGCATAGTCCGCCTGGTCATCACTCCCGGCAGCGAGCTTACTCCTGGCAAGCTGACCGCTACCGCTCAAGCCGAGGAGGTTGGAGGCAACGTCAGTGAGATCGATGCCCTCGTCGATGGCGAAGAGGCCAAGATCGCCTTCAACGTCAAGTACCTCGGGGAGGTCCTGTCCGTCCTGCACCAGTCCCAGGTCGCCCTGGAACTCACCACTCCCTCCAGCCCCGGCACCATCCGCCCCATAGGCGTGGACAACTACGTTCACGTGGTCATGCCCATGTTTGTGCAGTGGTAACCTTCTCGATTCGTCAGGGAGGAGGCGAGATGGGGCTCCGCATCGTTCTGGAATACGACTCCGAGACAGACAGCTATGCCGCCTGCTGTCCGGAGCTTCCGGGTTGTTGCGGTGCCGATGAGATCAAATGTTTGTGTGCTGATGGTTCACAACGGCGTGACCATGTTATGGAGCGTCAATCGTAATGCTCCACCACCTGTATCATCTCTCTGCTCCTGGCATGCAGTATCGCTGCCATCCGGATGCTGTTCCTCATTGAAGGTCAACCTGAGGAGGAGAATCCAGAGGCTCATGACCTGCGTCCAACAACCTCGCAGACAGAAACGTGACTGATGAGTCCGCCTTCTGGTTTTCTCCAAGCGGAGTATTGGTCAGATCACTGTCAAAGCCATAACCTGCCGCACCCGCCGCTTTCAGCGAGAAGCTGCCGGGTTCACTGCCGCAGGATATCGACTATTCTTTCAGTCACCTCTCGAATCTTGTCTGTCTTCAGATGCCCAACGCGATACAGGACAATCTGCCGGTCGGCAGTGAATATGCGGTTCGCCCGAATGTTACTCTTCTGTCTCAGTGTCCCGCTCTCGAAATCGGTCTCCTGAACTGAGAGGGCATATGCATCGCCGATCCGCTGACTGGTTATCTGGCAGAGGATCAGATCATCTCCTCCCAATTCGGCAATCACCAAGGCAGGACGTCTTCGAGCCCGGGTCAGATCGGAGAAGGGGAAGGGGACAACCACTATATCGCCCTTTACAAATCTCGCCAAGCTTCGTCCTCTTCAGGTCTTAGCCAATCCTTCTTAAGCGAACTCTCGCTTGCTACAGCCGTTCCTATCCTTTCTGCCAGTACCTCCCCTTCCAAACAGCGAACAAACTCCAGTATCCGCGGAAGATACTCCTCCGGAATCTCCTCGATCTCCCTCAGGATCAAATCTCTGATCTGCATGCGCCAGTCCCTCCCGAATTGTCAGTCACCAGACCTCTGCTTCCAGAGTACCCCTTTTTCAGGCTTTGGTCAACAAACTTCAACAGATCATCCTGAGCCTCCACGCCCCCAAGCACGTTCCTGAACTCCATGAACGGTCGATTCGGGTCCAGCAACAAGTGCCGCTCAGGGTGTAGCGCGGCCTGCCGGATCTTCTCCTTGCCGGACTCCCCGATCATCGAGCCTACCTTTCCAGACACCGCCTTCACTCCCGACTCACCCCATGCCTTCACAATCGTATCGTATAGCATCCCAGCTTTCTCGGAGTGGTGGCACACGACTTCAACACAAACCACCGCAGATGCCAAAGGCAACGATGCCTCCGCCCAATAATGAGGGCTATCTCTGAACCAAGACCCATCAACCCCTCCAATCCCCACACCTTTTCGAGTCTCTCTTACATCACCCTGTCTCTTCATTGGTCGAGCCATTCTACCATCAGGATCCACCTCTTGTGGACCACCTGCCTTGGAACCACGACCGGGGTCACCCACACTTGCCTCAACAGTGCTATAATACTTGATGTCCCACATCTATACCGTTGAGGCTCTCTCAATGCCCGTATATGATTTCTACTCAAAGCGCAAGAAGCAGCAGGAACAGGCAGCACAGCCTGATGTCTACAAGTACGATTCCATACCAGAACCTCTGCGAATCCAGATAATACATATCTGGAACACCGCGATTGGTCCCTGGCGCGAGGGAAGCTACCGCTATCGTGATCTACCACCAAACACCGTCTGGACTGCAATACACGACGCCTTATGCAGAGAGTTCGGCGTGTTACGCTTGGCCAGAGGAGACACCCCCTTCATCAGATGTTGCACCTTTCTGCTAGAAGAATCCAATATCGACAATGTCCTAAGCTTGATTGAGGCATCCTTCAATATGATCGACAATGTCTGCTCCAAACTGCCGTACGACCAGAAGTCCGACGCAGGCGTCTCCCAAGACTCCGGCGATGCTATAGACGAGCTGAACACTAGATTCAGGGAACACCGCGTTGGTTACCAATACGCTCACGGCACCATCATTCGGATCGATTCCCAGTACATCCATAATCAAGTTGTGCTCCCAGCGATTTCACTTCTCCAGCAACCTGGATTCGAAGGGGCTTCCCAAGAGTTCTGGGATGCCCATAGACACTACCGAGAGCGTAACAACAAAGAAGCCATCTCTAATGCCTTAAAGGCATTCGAGAGCACGATGAAGTCGATCTGCTTACTCATGAACTGGGACTTCCCTGGCAACGCCACAGCAAGGCCCTTGATCGATATCTGTATTGCAGAGGGACTCATTCCTAAGCCATTACAGGGTCACTTTGGCTCGTTGAGAGCGACACTAGAAAACGGACTCCCTACCATAAGCAACAGATTAGCGCGACACGGCCAAGGGCAAGAAACAGTCGCTGTTCCAGAGCACTACGCTGCTTATGCGCTTCATCTCGCAGCAGCAAATATCGTCTTCCTCGTTGAAGCACATATGGCGATCAAGAGATAGCACGTGGGCAAGCCTAGTTCACCAAGGCTATTCGTGATTGGTCATGATGACACACTAACGTAAGTGTGGAATGGGAGACATGCCGATTGACAACCCAACTCAAACTTCAGTATCGTAGTACATGAAGGAGGTCATATGCCAACTGTGAGCCAAGTCGAACGACAGATCTTCACCCGTGAGGGATTCAAGGTCCAGTTCAGAGACAGCCGGACGGGGAGGGACGTTCCTGGCAATCGCGGAGGGATCCCATCTTACACATATGCCAGGATGGCCAAGAACCGTTGGTCGGTAACCAACTGGAAGCAACAGAGGTTCAATCAATGCTATCCAGGGTTTGATGCCCGTGTCCTAAAGCATGACCGACACGTCGCACATGGGAGAACCTTGCTGGCCACTGTGCGTGACACGTATTTGCCCGACTAGTTCAAGCTGGCAAATACGCATGGAACGGAAGACATACCCATGTTTGTCCAGTGGTAGGCGCTTTGGTTCGGTAGCGAGGAGGCACGATGAAGTTCCGAATTGTTCTGGAATACGATCCTGACACGGAGAGCTACGCGGCTTA
>JACUUR010000130.1 GCA_014859205.1 Dehalococcoidia bacterium
TTAGACAATGTAGTGCGAGGCTTCAGCCTCGTGCGGCGGCCGGGGGCACGACCCTAAAGGGTCGCACTACATAGTAGCGATCAGCGTTCAGCGTTCAGCTTCATATCGCCCGTGAGCCGCCCGTTAGCTTACCGCACGACTAGGCAGCGGCCTCGCTACGAGCCAGTCCCTTACTGCTGATCGCTGATTGCTGACAGCCTAAGGGTAAGAACAGCGGTGTCCGGGCGACTATGAGCGTGGGGTGGACAACTTCTTGATGAATGATGCCAGCATGCGCTTCACCTCGGTCACGTCGCCAGCAAGACGACCATATTGGGTCTCGCTGAGCAGGCTGAGGTCACGAGCCAGGATGATATGGTACTCAAGCTCACTGGCAGAGCCCATCGCGATCTGGAAGAAGCGGGCGAGTTCGGCATCTCCGCTTCGACCACAGCCCTCCGCAATATTGGCAGGTATGGAGGCACAAGAGCGCCTGATCTGTCCCGTCAGTCCATACAACTCATCCCTAGGGAATGCTCGAGTTACCCTGTATACCTCGAGGGTCAATGAATGGGCCTTCTGCCACACCTCCAGGTCCTTGAAGCTCTTCATTGTGGAAAAGCTGATAGCTGACTGCTGACTGCTGATCGCTTCGGGGTCTGTGCGGGGCGGTGGGGTTACTTGACTACTACCTTCCCTATCAGCTTCTCAACTTCCTTCTTGTCGTTGCAGAACTCAAGCAGGCTCTCGCCGCTGATCACGCCTCTGAGGTAGAGGCTGACCAGGGCTTCGTCAAGCGAGATCATGCCGATGTCGCGGTGGGTGCGGATGACGTTGGGCAGCTGGTAGATCTTGCCCTCGCGGATGAGGGCCTTGACCGGCGGGTTCCCCAGCATGATCTCCACCGCGGCCACTCTGCCGGACCCGTCGGCTCTGGGCACCAGCACCTGACAGAGCACGGCCACAAGCAGCGAGGCCAGCCGGGTCTGTGCCAGGTGGCGCTGGTGGGGCGGGAACAGGTCTATTATCCTCTCCATGGCCTGGGTGGCGCTGGGGGCATGGCCGGTGGTGAGTATGAAGTGGCCGGTCTCGGCCAGGGTCAGCACGGCGTCGGCCGTGTCCGGGTCCCTCATCTCACCCAGCAGTATCACGTCCGGGTCCTGCCTGAGGATATGCTTGAGGGCGTTGGCAAAAGAAAGGGTATCGGCGCCCAGCTGACGCTGGGTCACGGCGCACTTGATGCTGGCGTGTACGTACTCGATGGGGTCTTCGATGGTGACTATGTGGCGGCTCTCCTTGGCGTTGATGTGGTGGAGCATGGCCGCCAGGGTGGTGCTCTTACCGCTGCCGGTGGGCCCGGTGACCAGCACCAGTCCCCGCGGCTTCATGGCCAGCTCCCTGCATATGGCGGGCAACTCCAGTTCATCTATGGTGGGGATCTTGGGGGGCAGCAGACGCACGGCCAGGCTGATGGAGCCGCGCTGCTGGGCGGCATTGCAGCGAAGGCGCCCCACGCCCTGCAGCGTGTAACCGAAATCGAGTTCCAGTTGGCGGTGGAAGTGCTCCCTCTCCTCCGGGGTGGTAAGCTGTAGAAAGGCCTCGTTTATTTCCTCATGGTTGAGGGGGGCGGCGCCGTTGACGGACTGCAGGGAGCCGTCGATGCGGTACATGGGCGGGCTGGCCACCACCAGGTGCAGATCGGAGGCCTTCCTGGCCTTGCCTTCGCGCAGTAATGCAAATACGTCCATTGGTTTACCTCTTTATGGTATTAAGTCAAACATACAGCGTTGACCATGTCAATCATATT
>JACUUR010000063.1 GCA_014859205.1 Dehalococcoidia bacterium
CTTGGCTTTGACAGGCCGATGGGGTGGGTGGTAACATCTCGTAGTTTCAGGTCATGGGGATCTTTGCGGGTCGTCTAGCTGAGATGTGGTGGTATCGCCATCTACTCCACTAATGCAATCATCATGCTGCTGAAACACGTCAGAACAAGGAGGGTTTAATGGCTTACGAGAACTTGATAGTCGAGAGAGAGGACAATGTCGGCATCATCACGCTGAATCGGCCGCCGGCAAATCCGATAAACCTGGCTCTGCTTGAGGAACTGGATGCTGTTTTCACTGAGTGGGCGAAGGACAAGACGGTGAGGGCCGTGATCATCACAGGCGCGGGTGTGAAGGGATTCTCGGCCGGGTTTGATCTGAAGACGGCCGGCACGCCAGATGGCGAGAAGGCGATGTGGCGGGGGCAGGAGGTGTTCAGCCGCATCGAGAAGTATCCCAAGCCGGTAATCGCCGCCATGAATGGCTTTGCCCTGGGGGGTGGTTGTGAGTTGGCGATGTCCTGTCACTTCAGGATAATGGTCAACTCCGAGCGTGTGGTGGCGGGGCAACCCGAGATCGACGTTGGCATCATACCCGGCTGGGGCGGTACCCAGCGGCTGCCCAGGCTGGTGGGAAAAAGCAGGGCGTTGGAGATGATGTTGCTCGGCACCAGGATCAGTGCGCCTGAGGCTCTGAGCATCGGGCTTATTACCAGGATGTCCGAGCCGGGAAAGGTGATGGACGATGCCAGAGAGCTGGCCAAGTCGCTGGCCAAGAAGGCGCCGATTGCTGTGCAGGTAATCCTGGATGCGGTAACCCGTGGACTTGAGACGGGCATTGACCAGGGCATGAAGATAGAACTGGAAGGCTCGCAGCGGGTACAGAAGACAAAGGACGCCGTCGAGGGAATCATGGCGTTTGTCGAGAAGAGGGAGGCTGTGTTCAAGGGCGAATAGTCTTCTGCGATAGCAGAGCATCCGGACAGTGACGGCAAGGAGCGCCGACTCGGCGGGTCAGGGAGACGAGTTCTAGGAGTTAGACGGGATTGCCCCGCTTCGGCCGCAATGACAAGGGCCACAGAAGAACAGGCACAAGGAGGGTTTCTAGCATGAAAGTCGGGAACATTAACAAGATCGCGGTTATGGGAGCCGGCGACATGGGTCATGGCATCGCTGAGGTGGCACTGCTGGCCGGGTACAAGGTAACCGTGCGCGACATCGAGCAGAGATTGGTTGATAGGGGGCTATCCAGAATCAAGGAGAGTTTGGGTAAGCTCCTGGAAAAGCAAAAGATCACCGACGAGAACAAGAGGACGATGCTGGCCAATATCGAGACGTTTGTGGATATCGGCGAATCTGTCACGGATGTGGACCTCGTTATTGAGGCTGTCCCCGAGATCATGGACCTTAAGAGGCAGGTCTTCCAGGCCGTTGACGCAGCCGCTCCCAGCCATGCCATACTGGCCACGAACACCTCTAACATGAGCGTCACGGATATTGCCTCAGCTACCAAGAGACCGGGGCAGGTGGTGGGCATGCACTTCTTCAACCCGGCCGTCCTGATGAAACTGGTAGAGGTGATAAAGGGTGAGAAGACCAGCGAGGAGACGATGCAGCTGACTTATGACCTGGCACTCAAGATGAACAAGGTGCCGGTCAGGGTGGAGAAGGACTCGATCGGTTTTGTTTACAATCGTGTCAACGCTCCGACTGCCATCCTGCTGCGGCAGATAGTGGAGAAAGGAATAGCTGCGCCCGAGGAAATCGACGCCCGTATGAAGAAAGTGGGCATGCCCATGGGGCCCTATGAACTAATGGACTATGTCGGCCTGGACGTGGCTTATTACGGGGCGCTCTATTTTGCCGACAGACTGTCTTCCGAGTATCAGCCGGCCAGCTGGCTCAAGGCCAAGATCGATGCGGGCGAACTGGGCAAGAAGACCGGGAAGGGTATCTATGACTGGTCAAAGGGCAGACCCGAGATAGACCTGTCAAAGGCCAAAGAGGACTTCGATCCCACTGTCCTGATCGCCATTCAGGTCAACGAGGCCACCAAGCTGCTTGAGGAAGGAGTGGTCAAGAGCGCGGACGAAATCGACAAGGCCATGGTCAACGGAGGCGGCGCCGGGTTCGGCCCCTTCCAGCTCGCCAGAGGGATAGGGTATGACAAGCTGGCCAAGATCTGCGAAGACCTTGCTCAGCAGTACGGTGTCACGGTGTTCAAGCCTACCGAGACGCTGAAACAGGGAAACATCTAAGACGGTGTTCACGGCCCCCCTGATCTGCCACGGACAGCCAGCCCGGTGCCCCTGCATTGAGTGATCTGTGTTGCCTGGCACAGACACGTTTTGATTGCAGTTGGATGTATGCAAATACACTGTCTGTACCTCAGCCTGGGGTCGTGATCAGGCGTCGACGCTCACGGGCAGGGCTTTTTCTGTCAGCTAGATCATCCTTCTCTGCGACCTGAGACGACGACAAGCGTCACTGTCGCCTACCGACATCTAACACTGGTGCCGATCAGCGCACCAAAGTCGGGAGTGCAGGGCTTTTGCCCACTTCGGGCTGGATGGTAGAATGTGAACGGTGATCGTGCATAGACCAAAGAATGCTAACTACGGCGTTGATATACCGAAGGAAGGCCGGAGCGGACAGTCAGCATGCCCGGTGAGTTTTGTGTTTTCGTCATGATAGCTCATAATGATGCGGGGTTATCGCTCATCCGGGGAACGAAACAACATAATGAAAGGTAGACAGCTGCTACTGGTCCTGGCAGTGGCCCTTGTCGGTGTACTGCTTTGGGGCTCTGTACCCGCAATGGGCCTGCAGGTCTCCGAGCCTGCCCTGTCACTGGTGGAAGCCCGGAGGATAATGGAGCAGGACCTTCTACCCCTAGCTGGGGCGGGCTTTGTCGGCATCGCCTACTCGGAAGCTGAGGGTGAGGTCATCGTCTTTGTCGAGCATGAGCAGGCAGAGCGGATGGTGCCCGATTCGTTTGGAGGCTACACTGTTCGTACAGAGGTTACGGGAAGGATAGAGGTGCTGCCTGCCGGTGTAGCCGAGCCAACAGCCGGCGTCAGCCAGGATAGACAGAGCAGGCTCAGACCCCTCGTGGGTGGAACAAGCCTGTCAGCCTATGCCACTGACGGGGGACTCATATACTTATATGCCGGTACCCTGGGCATGGTGACGTATGACGGCAAGATCCTGTCTAACGCACACGTTATCGCTATGGAGCCGCGTACCGAAAACTCCCTCGAGCCGGGAACGCCGGTGATCCAACCGGGGACCGGCGACCGGGGTAGACTGGGCAGCAGGGTCGGTGAACTGGCGGCATATATACCTATTGAGTTCGGCCCTGATGCTAGCAACTATGCCGATGCCGCCATAGCCAATATTGACAGTGGTGTGGATGTATCTCCCGGCGAGCAGTTTTCTGAAGGAGGTAACTACTGGGTTGAGGGATGGACGGAGGTCTCCAGGGGGGACATAGTGCGCAAGTCCGGCCGGACGACGGGGGTAACGACAGGCGAGGTGGTTCACACCAATGCCTCCTTCATGGTCTCTTACGGCGACGAGTCGGCCCGTTTCGTAGATCTGATCGTGGTATCTCAGGAGGACTGGTCCTTTGCCGGAGCAGGTGATTCGGGGTCTGCGGTGGATATGGGTGGGGAGTTTGTGGGACTGGTTTTCGCCGGATCGGAGACCCATGCGGTCATCTGTAAGGCAGAGCACATCATCGCTGGACTCGGTGTGGCGTTCGAGCCCCTGGAGGCCGTGTCCTATCTCACCATCTTCAGCAGCATCGGCGGCTCCGTAATCGAACCCGGCGAAGGAGTTTTCTCCTATGACACCGGCGCAGTGATCGGTCTTGTGGCAGAGCCAGTGGGTGGCTTCCGGTTTGTGGGGTGGACCGGCGACGTGGGCGCCGTCGATGATGTAGAGGCTGCCGAGACCACCATAGCCATGGACGACGATTACTCCGTCAGGGCCGACTTCGAACCTATGCCCGGCCTCTACGGCCTTGCCGTGTCCAGCACCGCCGGAGGCTCGGTGACCGAGCCCGGGGAGGGTGTGTTCGCCTACGAGTCTGAGACGGTGGTCGACCTGGTTGCTGAGCCGGATGAAGGTCACCGGTTTGTGGAGTGGCTCGGGGATGTGGCGACGATTGACGATGTCGAGGCGCCTGAGACGACCATCAGCATGACCGGCAACTACTCCATCAAGGCCGGCTTCGAGCTTACAGAGGGCCTTTATGAACTCACGCTCTCCAGCACCGCCGGCGGCTCAGTCGCCGTTCCTGGTGAGGGGGTCTTTATCCGGCCTGCCGGGGCGGTGGTCGAACTCGTTGCTGAGCCTGATCCAGGCTACCAGTTTGTGAAGTGGGCGGGTGATGTGGACACCATCGTTGATGTTAATGCTGCCCGGACGGCGGTCACCATGCGCGATTCCTACTCCATCACTGCTCGTTTTGCGACGTTGCCTGAACCCAGGGCGGTGTTGACTGTATCCAGTACGGAGGGCGGCTTCGTGATCACGCCAGGTGAGGGCGAATTCGAGTCTACCCTGGGCACCGAGGTGCGTCTCGTGGCCGAGCCAGATAACGGCTACCGGTTTGCCGGCTGGTCGGGCGATGTGGACACGATCTCAGATGCCTACGCGAGCTCAACCTCCATCATCACGGACAGTTCGTACTCCATCATAGCCGATTTCGAGAGGGTTAGCTCACGCTGTTGCGCAGCTACGGCAGCCTACGACACTCCGATGGCAGAGGAACTGGTGATTCTACGTGAGTTCAGAGACGAATACCTCTATACCAACCCGGCGGGGCAGGCCTTCGCAGACCTCTACTATAGGGTCAGCCCGGCAATAGCTGAGTTCATAACCACGCATCCCGCCCTTAAGCCGATAGTCAGGACCGGACTATTGCCCGCCGTGGCTATGAGCGCGCTGGTGCTCGATTCTAGTTCGGTTCAGAAGATCGCCGTGGTCGGCCTGGGTGTGCTGGTTATAGTAGCGCTGGCTGCCCGGGCGATCCGATGGGGAGCCAGGAACCAGCAACACGTCTGAGGGTGATCTGACCCCGGCGCGGCAGGGGCTTCGCGCTAAGGCACTGAGGACATCCAAAGCCCGGGCCTCAAAGGCAGACGGCTTGCCGCAGCAGTTACACAGAACTACGCGGTATTGCCTTGTAGGGCAGCAGGGTCGGCAGCGCAGATACTGTGCTAGAATCTCCGATCATGGAAGCTGCTCACTATGTCATCCGTCTCATGGAGCAAGACGATATTCCCCAGGTAGCACAGATCGACAGAGAGGCATTCCCGGGGGAATGGGTGTTCCGCTCTCAATCGGCGTACAGGCGGGATCTTGGCAACTCCTCCGTCCGCTATGTAGTGGCCTGCAAGAGAGGGGCAATGGCGGAGTACCGAACACAGAAGACTGAGAAGGTGTCCTGGTTCAAGCGGCTGTTCACTCATGAGCGTGCCGCCAACGTGAGGGAGGACATAGTTGGCTTCTCGGGTTTCTGGATGATGATGCGGGAGGCGCACATCATCGCGATCGGCGTGAGAGATCGTTGCCGACGACTGGGCATCGGCGAAGGCCTGCTCATCGCAACGGTTGAGCTGGCCCAGATGTGCAATGCCAATGTGGTGACTCTGGAAGTGCGGGCTTCCAATGAAATAGCCCAGCGACTGTACAAGAAATACGGCTTCCAGGTGACCGGCAGGCGCCCGAAGTATTATTCAAGCAATGGGGAGGATGCCATAATCATGAGCACAGATAGTATTGCCTCCATGCCCTTTCAGGCATCCTTTCAGGAACTGAGAGACGACCATGCTAGAAGGCACCCTGAGCTTCAGCTTCTGATCAGCTAACCGTACTTGTCCAGGATGGCCTTGAAGGATTCTATCACCAACTGGAGCTGCTGCCTGTCGGCAGCAAAGGTGGAGAGCTTGATGGATCTGGCTAAGCCCGGCTGTGGCCCCCAGATGCCTCGTTCCTTCAGTTCTTTGTAGAGGAAGTATCCCCGCTCTCGGATCCGCCTTGAGATCTCGTACAGAGCCGGTGTCTCGAACTGCAACAGGTCATGCCTGTGTGGTCTTTCCCCAAGCTGCTTGAAACCAAGGTCCTCAAGCGCAGCTGAGAACCATTGTGCTCTGGATACCTGTTCATTCCAGTCGCGAACCCGTTCCGCCACCGAGGGGAAGGAAGCCATCAGCGTCATCAAAGGGACTCCCCTTATACTGCAACCGAGGAGTTCAACCTCCTTGTTGCCGTAAGTGCCGGACCTTCTCAGCACCACTTCTTCCCATTTCTTCTTCATGCCCAGCACGCCGGCGGGCCCCGCGGCGGCCATGCTCTTGTGGCCGCTGCCGACGATGAAATCGGCTCCCACCTCCTCCATGCTTACGGGCATTCTGCCCACGGCATATGCGCCGTTGAGGATATAGGGAATGCCGTATTCCCGGGCGATTTGCCCCAATCCTCCGGCATCAGCAAGGTTACCGTAGTTTCCGTCCGGATAGGTCAACAGGATGAGATCAGGTGCATGCTCTTCTATCAGTGGCGCGTACTGCTTAACGTCGACAGTGAATTCCGGATATCCAGAGTGAGGCACCTCGATCACCTTCAGCCCCACCCTCTCCGCAGCTACGACCGTTGTATAATGCCTGTTGGCATCAACGATAATCGATCCCCCGGGCCGGCCTAGAGAGTGCATGATCATGAACTTGGCCTCTCTCGCTCCGTGGGTTATGGTGGCCGCCTCGCAGCCCAGAAATGAAGGCAGCAACTCCTGCACGAACTCACGTATGGGGGGATTGGTGATGTTGCACAGACTGCCCTGGCAGAAATCGCACACCGAGTAGCCGTCTCCGAATTCGACCAGAGCCTCACGGGCAGCAGTCGTGAGCAGGCCGCCTGTCTGCAGAGGCATTAGGTTGATCAGGCCCTTATGCTGCCGGCGCAGATTAGACAACTGCCGTGACGGTCTACTCGCGGCTTGTTCTGCCACTGTGTCCTCCGACCGGTCGTGCCTCTATGGTCACGAATACTGCACCACCCACCCCGATCTTCTTGTGTTGCTTCTCTATGTGCCTGCGGACGGCCTCCGGGATCTCGAGATTCAGGTCGGATAGATGCTTGACGCCCTTGACCTGATAAGTCAGGGCATCGCTGCTTCTCTCTATGGCCGCCGCGGCACCTGCAGCTATGGCATGCATGTAGTTTATGCCCGTGGGCATTCCTGAGGGAACAATGTCGCTGTAGATGGTGCCGTCGGCAACACATATCTCGTTGAAGCCGGCGGGACCTATCAGCTTTTTGCCTGCCTCTTCCTCCACGAGCCAGACCTCACAGACCTTGTCTCCCCAGGCCAGGAACTCACACGGGGCGATTGCGTCCTTGTGCCTTCGAGCGGTCTTCTCAATCGCCCTGGCTATTCTCTGTCCCCGGTCTGTACCGGGCTTGGCTATGTAGGTGATGGACTCGGCCATATGTTCATCACGGTACTCAGCTACGGAGAACTGGGGATATACCAGCCTCCTGATGTCGTCTACCCCGTAGAGAAGCATCCCTAACCGCTCAACCCCGAAACCTGCGTTGAACACGGGGTACTTGATATCGAAGTTGGCCAGAGCGACGGGAGAGTACATCCCGATGTCGGCTACTTCCAGCCAGGTGCCCCGGTGGTTGACGAAGACCTCTTGCTCGTGTTCCGGGGCGTAGTACTTGGAGGTTGCCATCTTGGTCTCAAATCTGACGTCGGCGAAGCCATATTGCTGCATGATCGCCGTGGTGATCTGTCTGCCCGCATCCAGGGACATGCGGTCATCCATGACCACGATGGATGCTGAGTGATGGACCCGCAGATGGTGAGCATCCTCCCTCTGTTCGTTGCGGTATCTCTGCCCGACCGAGAACAAGGCGGCCGGGAAGCTGACCTTGTGCTGCAATGCTGCCAGTGTATGAAACCAGGTAGCCGTCATGTGGCTTCTCAGAGTTCTGTCGGTCGGCACCGGCTGTAGCTTCTTCACCTCGGGGAAGACCTTCTCCAGTATCTCGGTGGCCTGGTAGTCAGTGATGCCCAGAGCAGAGATGAACTCCTCCGTCAGGTTGTCCGCCTCGATCTCTCCCTTCTTGTATTTCCGCAGAATGCTCTGCAGCCTCGGTATGTCCGCCGTCTCCGCTATCTTCTTTATCCGTGCTATTCTTCTCGCGCTCAGCCCTATGTCAGGTCGAGGCAGTTCAGCCAGGTAGAACGACCTGTCTAGAATCACTCGAGCTTCCGGGCCGTACTGCTTGACCACGTCACCCTCCGGCAGGATAGTTAGATTCTCAGCCTCGTCAAAGCCCAGGTCCAGTAGAATCTGCCGGGATCTTTGAATCAGGTCCCGCACGAGATGGGGCTTACCTTTCCCCGTGAGAGAGATCGATGTGCCCCTGGGGATGAGCCTGGCTGTATCCAGCCAGGCCTCTGTGAACCTGCCCTTTCCCTTAGACTTGATCTCGCCTGTATCGAAGGCTGCCATGCTATGCCGGAGTATACCTCAAGCAGTCCGTGCCGTTCCCGAAATTGCAGCTGATGTGCTGTTAGCTGCCGCCCTGATCCCTGGTGGTACCTTCCACCCTCTCCACCTCGATGGTGCATTCGGTGACCAGTGCCGCAATCGCGGCCAGCGCAGCCAACACTGGAGCCGCCAGGACCGTTGCCGCAGCTACGGGAACGCCCACCGTCAGCGGGATGTCTATCAGGGGACGGCCCTTATGTATGAGACGAACCCTTCTGACGTTCCCTTCGTGTATCAGTTCCTTGATCTTCTCAACCACCTCGCTCCCCTCAACGGTGAATCTTTCCTCTGTCATGGTCCCTAGTCTTCACCTCCGTATCTTGACCGTGTAGCCCGATCCTTCAGGGTCGTGCTACATCGACGGGCATCCTTGACGTTGCCGGACGGCTTCGGACCGACACATCTCACGCAGCGCCTCCGGATTTCTCCAGGCGCATCAGTAAGTATTGTCTTAGCATATCGAGAGCTGCCTCAGCGGCATCTCGCTTGTTCTCCTCTCGATTCCCGGTGAAGACATGTCTCTGGACCGAGGCGGTATCTTCGGCGGCCAGGGCCAGATAGAACAGCCCCACCGGCTTGTCGGGAGCACCGCCTGCGGGACCGGCGATGCCTGTATCCGAGATGCATATGTCCACATCCAGGAGTTTTCTGCCGCCCTGAGCCATCTCCAGGGCGGTTTGCTCGCTCACGGCGCCTTGATCCTCTATGGTCGATTTCTTCACCTGCAGCAAGCCGATCTTCACCTCATTGTGGTAAGCTACCACAGAGCCCTTGAAATACCCCGAGCTGCCCGGCGTATTGGTTATCCTGTCAGCGACCCTGCCGCCCGTGGCTGACTCGACGGTGCCGATGGTCTGAATCCTGCCCGTCATGGCGCGGCTCTCCCTGATCAAATCGGCGATCTCTGCCTCCAGCGCTGCCATTATCCTCAATTCTAGCAGATTTACCTGCTATAATTCAGCGATGCCTGAACTGCGGGACACGATCACCTTTCTGGGGACCGCCGGAGCCAGGTTTGTGGTCGCTCGCCAATTGCTCGCTTCTGGAGGCGCCTGGCTCAAGCTGGGTAACACTCAGATACTGCTCGACCCCGGTCCGGGCTCCCTGGTGCATGCTGTCAGGAGAAAGCTGGAGCCTGCCAAGCTAGAAGCGATAGTCCTGTCACACAGGCATCTGGACCACAGTGGCGACCTTAACGTAATGATCGAAGCCATGACCGAGGCGGGCACTAAGAATCGGGGACTTGTCTTTGTGCCCGCCGATGCCCTGACGCAGGATCCGGTTGTCTTCTCTTACCTGCGATCCTATCCCCGCGACATACAAATCCTGGCGGAAGGTGGGTCCTATGCCGTTAACGACGTTGTTCTTGAGACGCCGGTCAAGCATGAGCATCCTGTGGAGACATATGGCTTCATCTTCCGGACTCCGCGGCACACCTTTTCCTGGATCACCGACACGCAATACTTCGAAGGCCTGGCAGGTTGCTATAAAGGTGATTTGCTGATCGTCAATGTGGTGCGGATCAAGGCCGGAGCGCCCATCGGCCATCTCTCTCTACCGGAGGCAGGGCAGATAATCGAAGAGATGAAGCCAAAGACGGCTGTGCTCACTCATTTCGGCATGACCATGTGGCGGGCCAGGCCCTGGGAGTTGGCCGGGGAACTAAGCGAACAGACCGGCGTCAAAGTGATCGCAGCTAGGGACGGTATGGAGCTAGATCTGGCGCAGATATCATGAAGGCTTCCTGGCAACGACATATTCTCCCGGAGGGTCGCCCCTCAAGTATCGTCTGCGCTGGAGAGTTTCACTTCCGTGTTCGGGATGGGAACGGGTGGTGCCACTCCGCTAAAGTCACCAGAAAGCCCTCTCGGTAAGTATAACCTACCCCAGAAATGTTATGCAAGTTGGAGGGCCATGCAGT
>JACUUR010000131.1 GCA_014859205.1 Dehalococcoidia bacterium
AATCGGTTCAGATTGTGGTTCGCTTCGCTCTCACAATCTAACCTTATTCGTTAGGCATCGCCACGTTCAATCGCCTCCTGCCATTCAAAGTAATGAAATCGATCGGACAACGTGGATGCAGGCATAGAGGCCCAATATTGTATCCCTGCATATTCCGGCCCATCGTGAACACTCATTCCGGACGAACGTGAACACCGATTCTGGTTTAACGTGAACAGTCATTCCGGCTGAAGGTGAACACTTTTTCGAGATTTTCCGGAATCGGTGTTCATCTTCCCGGAACAGCTGTTCACGTTCCGCCGGAAAACTTCTTAACGCATTGTTTGTTCAATCATTTGTTACGCTTCCTCCCTTTTGGGGAGCGGAGTCGTGCCAGCCAAGAGAACACCAATGCGAAAAATCAGAGACGTCCTTCGCCTGCGCCTGGAGGCGGGCCTGTCGATTCGACAGATCAGCGCCAGCACCAAGATCAGTGTTGGGGTCATCCAGAAACTCCTCTCCCGGTTTGATGCCCTAAACCTGGATTGGCCGTTGCCAGAAACGCTGGATGACAACCACCTGGCGGCCCTGTTTTATCCCGGCGCCGACACCACCGCCTCCACCCGATACCAAGTCCCTGATTGGGCACAGGTACACCAGGAGCTCAAGCGCAAGGGCATGACCAAGCAGTTGCTCTGGGAGGAGTACACCGCCCAGTATCCCAACCGCTGTTATAGCTACTCCCAATACTGCGAGCGCTACCGGCTGTGGCAGAAGCAACAGAAGCGCTCCATGCGCCAGAGCCACAAGGCGGGTGAGAAGTGCTTCGTCGACTATTGCGGCCCCACGCTGCCCATCATCAACCCGCAGACGGGGGAGGTCCGTCAGGCTCAGGTCTTCGTCGCTGTCCTCGGAGCCTCCAACTACACCTATGCCGAGGCGACCTGGTCCCAGGGGCTAAGGGACTGGCTCAGCAGCCATGTGCGTGCTTTTGAGTACTTCGGCGGCGTGCCGCAGATGGTGGTGCCGGATAATCTGCGCAGCGGCGTCAGCCGCGCCTGCCGCTACGACCCCGAGCTCAACCCCAGTTACCAGCAACTGGCGAGCCATTATCAGGTGGCCGTCCTGCCGGCGCGGCCCTATAAGCCGAAGGACAAAGCCAAGGCCGAGGTCGGTGTGCAAATCGTCGAACGCTGGATCTTGGCGCGCCTGCGCCACCACAGCTTCTTTTCCCTGGCCGAGGCCAACCGGTGCATCCGCGCCTTGCTCGAAGAGCTCAACAGCCGACCCTTCAAGCAATTGCCGGGCAACCGGCAGCAGGCTTTTGAGACCCTGGACAAACCGGCGCTTCGGCCCTTGCCGCAACACCCTTACGCGTATGTCGAGATCCGCCGCTGCCGAGTCAACATCGACTACCACATCGAGTTCGACAAGCACCACTACTCGGTGCCGCATCAGTATGTCGGCGAGCAGGTCGAGTTGCATGCCGGCGAGCACCTCATCCAGCTCTACTTCCGCCAGCAGCAGATCGCCAGCCATCCCCGGGCCTATCGGCCCGGTATGACGACCGAGGCCGGCCACATGCCTACGCGTCATCGAAAGCAGCAGCAGTGGAACCCGGGACGGCTCAAGAACTGGGCCAGGGACATCGGTCCTGAAGTGCTGGCGTGGGTCAGTGCCCGTCTCGATGAGCGCGAGCATCCCGAGCAGGCCTACCGGGTCTGCCTGGGGCTGCTCAGCCTCAGTCGTGAATACCCGCCA
>JACUUR010000132.1 GCA_014859205.1 Dehalococcoidia bacterium
GTCTACGAAACTCCAGTCCATTCTGCAAGATTATCACCAGATGCACTTTCCATCGCATTGTGCAGTGCCCACTCTACGATCGCTGCAGCGGTGACCAGGCTGGCGGAGTTCTGACAGACAGAGGCAGGCGGAGGTTATCGACACCGCCCCAAACAATCGACCGCGCGGACGCCGGAAGTGGCGGAGCGCCCGGTCCGGGGGAGGCGCTACTCGCAGACTTTCCAGGCAACTACATTGGCGGCTATTCTCGGTATGCGGTACGAGATTACAGTCGCCAGCAGGGTCATAAGTCCCAGGACGGGACTGACGTACGTGCGTAGTAAGGAGCCCCAGATGCGTCCCGACATGCCCCTCAAGCCCACGCCCACCATGTCATGGAAGCCCATCTCCTTCAACTCCGGGATGGTCCAGTGGTGGAGATGCTTCTGGTAGGGATTGCCGTCATACGAGTCCTGCTCCCATCTGACCACAGGGCACGATACTACCACCACCTTCCTGGCGATGCGGGTCATCTCCTCCACCAGCCTGATCCCGTCTTCCTTGCTGAGATGTTCCAGGGCTGCGATGCTCACCGCTATGTCTGTGCACTTGTCCTTGAAAGGCAAGCACAGGGCATGCCCCTGAACCAATCCTCGGTAGACATCCAGCCTCATTGCCTTGTCAAGACTCGGCCTGAAGATGTCCAGCCCGCCTATCTTGGTCTTGTCGTATTCGGCCAGCCGGGCGATTATCCCGCCTTCTCCGCAACAGATATCGATGACTGATTTGTTCTCTATCCTGTTTATCATGGTCGCCAGCCGGGCCCTTCTGAATAATGTCCTGTAACCGAGTAGGGTGAAGAATGGCCGAGCGATATCGCTCATCTGGCACCTCCTATGGATTGGTCTGGGACTAACCCGAATCTGGAGTTCGTAGTGCTCATACTCACACCAGGTCGATGACATGTCCTCCACTATGTCCGTGACGGAGTTCTGATTGTGCACCTGGAGGTCATTGTCTTGTGTTCTGGCTTTCGTGGCGGACGCAGCCAAGCAACTGGCGCAGACTGTATCACATTTTGCCGCACTGCCGCCAGTGCCAGGTCGGTCAGACAATGGCCGGTGCAGGCGAAGCCTGGCGAGGGCGTTGCAGGCCTCCCCATTCGGTGAGTTCAGGTTTGGAATACCCACCTCTCGGGTGTCGTTGCGAGCGGCGAAGCCCCGATGCAATCTCACACGAAGTGTCATTCCGGGCTTAGGCGAGGAGTCTCACCGGGCTTGGTTCGCTTCGGCCGTTATGGCAGGACTGAGGCAGAATCGACGGATTGTGGTGGGCGGGGCCGGTATCCGGCATCGGCGGGACTTGCGGGCCCCGGAATCTCGCCCTGGAATGAGCAGGGAGGAAGAGCACGGGGTAGAGCAGCGAGAGCAGGAAGAGCAGGTAGTAGAGCGGCGAGAGCAGGGAGAACGAGAACTGCGAGAAGAGCATGCCGAGCGATGTGGAGCGGCTGCTGGGTAAGCAGGCAAGCAGAGCGGGAGAATATGGAGCTTAGAAGACATGCTCTGGGGTACGTGAGCGGCGGTCATACTGTGAGGGGCACCGGCAGGAGACAGCAAGTGCTCACGCAGGCGCTCAGCAGCGGTATGAGATTGAACGATTCTGACTTTGTTCAGCCCGACGGTATCCCACAGCAAGTCAGCTTGTGCCCCGACTCCCCCGTGTCTGATCATGAGGTGCTGGAGTGCAG
>JACUUR010000004.1 GCA_014859205.1 Dehalococcoidia bacterium
GATTGCCATGTCCCGATAGATCAGGACTGGCAGTGACCAAGGCTGGTTCTGGGCCGTGAGGTTTGGCGCATGTAGTGCGAGGCTTTAGCCTCGTGCGCAGGCACGACCCTGAGCGGTCGCCATGCTCAGTCGGGCATGATAGAATCCAGAAACCACCGAGATGTGTTAAGTCCAAGACCGGAGCAGGGCCGAACAACCCGGACTACAGTACATAGGAGGGACAGGATCGCAAGGAAGTTCATAGTCAGCACTGTGGCGATCACAGCCATAATAGGGCTGGTGATGGCTGGATGCCCTACGGAACTACCCCCCGACCCGGACCCATATCCCCCTATGCCTGCCACGGGCGCTCCGGTGGGCACCGTCATTATCACGGCAGAACCTGACCCCGCCAGGGCAGTGCTCAAACTGGCTGCCGGCGCGGTCGACATCTACGCCCACCCTGTCACCGACCGGGCTCTGTTCAGCGATATCGCGGCCCACCCCGAGATCGACTACGTGCTCAATTACGGCTCATATCGCGACATCAGGTTCAACACCTATGCAGCGTCCAGAGACCCGTTGGTGCCGGAGTTCGACGATGGACGACTGAACCCGTTTGCCGTCCCCGCGATACGTGAGGCCATGAACTGGCTGATAGATCGTGACTTCCTGGTCAAGGAGCATCTGGGCGGCATGGGAACCCCCAAGTACACTGTACTCGGTACTGCCTTTCCCGATGCCTCCGTGCGCTATCGCCACATCGTTGCCGCCATCGAGACGCACTATACGTATGATATGGCCCATGCCGCAGACATTATCGCCAGCGAGATGTTCGAATTAGGAGCAGTGTTTCAGGACGGCAACTGGCACTACAATGACGAACCCGTAGACATAATCGCGCTCATCCGCTCCGACCTGTCGCCCTATCCGGCAGCCGGACACTACGTGGCCGACCAACTGGAAGCTCTGGGCTTCAGGGTGACACGGCTGGTCAGGACGGAGGCAGAGGCAAATCCTATCTGGCAGCAGGGCAATCCCGCCGACGGCGAGTTCCACTTCTACACCGGGGCCTGGAGCTATCCAGCGATCGCTCGCGACCAGGGCGACATCTTCGACCAGATGTACACCCACCGGGTGATGACGGGATCTCCCCTCTGGCAGATCCTGGAAGACCAACTGACAGACTGGCCTGAACTCGACGAGGCGTCCCGGCGGCTCAGAGCTAACGAGTTCGCCACCATGGATGAGCGGCAAGAGCTGTTCGAGACCGCGCTCTGGGAGGCGACGGGGTTCTCCAACTGTATCTGGCTGATGGATATCGCCGGCGCCAGCGCATACCGGCATAACGTGTCTGTGGCCGCCGACCTTGCCGCCGGCATCATAGATCCGATGTGGGCGTTCACAGCCCATTTCCACGATGAAGGCAAGCCTGTGTGGCGATACACCTTGAGGATGGAGACACCCAGCCTGCTCGTTGAGAACTGGAACCCCGTGGGGGGCTCGACCAGGACATATGACCTGTTCGTGACCCGCGCCCTGGGCGACTCAGGCCTCCTGCCGGACACCCGCACCGGCCTGTACTGGCCCCAGCGCATCGAGTCGGCCGCGGTCACAGTCAGGCAAGACCTCCCCGTGAGCAGGACCCTTGACTGGCTGACCCTGGACTTCGCCCAGGAAATCGCCGTGCCGCCGGAGGCCTGGGCGGACTGGGATGCCGAGGAGCAGCGCTTCATCACAGTGGCGGAGCGCTTCCCCCAGGGAACCACCGCCCTCAGAAAGTCGGTCGTCACCTATCCCCACGACCTCTTCGAAACACCGCTCCACGACGGCAGCACCCTTTCCATGGGCGACTTCATCATGGCCATGATCATGCGCTTCGACCGGGGCAAGGAGGCCAGCCCGATCTACGACCCGGCCCAGAGGGCGCCACTCGAGGACTTCCTGAAAACGTTCAAGGGCGTGCGCATCGTTTCGGTGCAGCCCAAACTGGTCATCGAGACCTACTCCGACGTGTGGCATATCGACGCGGAGCGGAATGTCACCCACTGGTTCCCGACCTATGGCACTCACGATTGGACGGGTTTCTGGCACATGATCACGGTGGGCTGGCTGGCCGAGGCCAATACTGAGATGGCCTTCTCCAGGGACAAGGCCACCAACCTGGGCGTGGAGTGGACGGGCTACACCAGGGGGCCGAGCCTGAGCATACTCGAGAAATGGCTGGACTGGGCCGTGGACGAGAACTTCATACCCTACAGGCCCACGCTGGCGAACTACATCACCCTGTCCGAGGCGGCCGAGCGCTGGTTCAACCTGCAGAACTGGTATTCCGACATGGGCCACTTCTGGGTGAGCAGCGGACCTTATATGCTCAAGACGGTCAGTCCTCTAGCCAAAATCGTCGTGCTCAAGCGGTTCGAGGACTACGCTGATCCTTCCGACAAGTGGTTCTTCCTGCTGGAGCCGCTGAGCACCTCGGGTCAATGACAAATGCCAAAGCTCCAATGACAAACAAAGCCCAAAGCCCCAATGACAAGAGGAGATATGACCTCGAGGAACGAACTGCGCAGTTCGGTGAGGCCATTATCGAGCTTGCCCGGTCTCTTCCCCCAGATGCCGTCAACACTCCGCTCATCAGCCAGATACTGAGAGCAGGAACTAGTGTGGGGGCAAACTACATGGAGGCGGATGGAGCAGAGTCCAGGAAGGATTTCCGCCACAGGATCTCAATCTGCAAGAAGGAGGCAAAGGAGACAAGACACTGGCTCAAGATGATCGGCCACGCCAATCCCGGCAGCCGAGATAAGTGCCAGGCGCTGCTGAGGGAAGCTCATGAGCTTACCCTGATATTCTCGTCCATTCTCCTGCCCAGGAAAGAGTAGCTTTGGCATTTGGGCATTAGGACTTGAATTGACATTTGGGCTTTGGAATTTGAAATTTGCCGCGGATTTTCTCAAACCTTAACAGAATCTTAACACTTGCATGTTACCATATGCTTTGCCCGATAGAGACCCGGGAAGAGCACCCGCAGGGGCAGATGAGGCACAAATGGCGCGAAGCAGGAGGTTCTTGATTGCCACCGCATCAGGGCTCCGCTGCATCTTAGACAGCAACCGGCAATCCTTGACACGATTTTCGAGGCTATGTTAGCATGTTTGGTCGCAGCTACGGGCGATGCCCGGCAAGGAGGTGGGGCATGACACGAATAGAGGTCTGGTTATGCCGATGGATATTCCCCTATCAGGGCTCTCCGGCAGCCTGAATTGAAAGGTGACTCTCGATTCAGGAGTTGTTGCTGGAGAGCAAGGTCGAAGCCCCTGGGCTCTTCGCCTGCAGGGCAGGGCTCCCCAGAGGAGCAACGCTGGACAACTGGAGATTCAGGCGGAAGATCAGGGGTAAGTGATAACCTGAACAGCATTATTGAGGGAGGTGATTTGCCTATCGACTAGCATTATGAAGAGAGTAAGTTCGCAGCAAATCTAAATAGGAGGAAAAATGGCAAGAAAGCTTATAGTAAGTGCTGTGGCGATGATAGCCATAATCGGGCTGGTGGTTTCGGGATGCACGACGCCAGAACCCGAGCCGGAGCCACCCCCGCCGCCAACAGAGCGCGAAGGTGGTGCCTGGGTCGATGAGATCGTCATCTCGCAGGAGGGCAGCCATGCGGCCGCCGTCCTGAAGCTGAAGGAGGGCACGATCCACGTCTACGGGCATGGACTGACCGATCCCGAACTGTTCGAGGCAGTGGCCGATGACCCGAACCTGAGCTACCAGTTAACCCTGGGCGGGTCCCGTGACTTCATGTTCAACGTGTACGGGCCTACCTTCGACACGGGTGAGCTCAACCCCTTCTACTCTGCCAAGATTCGAGAGGCCACGCAGTGGCTGATCGACCGCGACTACATAGCTGAGGAGGTCCTGGGAGGCATGGGTGTGCCTCTGTACACCCAGTTCTCTCCGGGCGGCGCCGAGTCGGCCCGCTACAAGGACCTCGTGGACGGGGTAATAGCCTACTATTCCTACAATCCCGCCAAGGGCAATGCCCAGATCGCCGAGGGGATGACCGAATTGGGCGCAGAGCTCGTGGAGGGCAAGTGGCACTACGAGGGCGCACCTGTGGTGATCCACCAGCTCATCCGCATTGACCTGAGGCCCTATCCGGAACTGGGAGACTATTTTGCCGACATACTTGAGGAAGCAGGCTTCACGGTGGAGCGCCTGTACAGGGCGAGCGCCGATACCTGGGGGCCGTTCCTCTTGCAGGCTCCCGGCCTGGGCCTATGGAACGTCTATGGCGGTGGCTGGGGCATGCCTGCGGTATTCCGCACCGAGGTGCACAGTTGGGCCCAGTTCAACACCCACCTGGTCATGGCGGGTTACCCCTCATGGGTACAGCTCGAGCCGCTCATGGAAGAGTGGCCGGAAATGTACGACGCATTCGTCAGGCTCCGCTACACCGACTTCAACACCATGGAGGAGAGGGCGGAGTTGGTCGAGATCGCACTGACGCAGGTCAGGCAGTTCGCCAACGCCATATGGAGCGTCGCCATCACCGACTTCATCCCGCACCGGGCTGACGTCGGCATGTCTCTTGACGCCTGTGGCGGCGTTTCATCTCAGTTCCCGTTCACGATTCACTTCAAGGATGCGGCTGGCAACCCCGTGCGCGGCGGTACCATACACATGGAACTGCCCAGCATTCTGGTCCAGCCGATCAACCCGGTGGAAGGCTCGGCCATGACCTACGATATCATGATCAGCCGTGACCTCACCGGTGACTGGGGCCTATTGCCGCATCCGCAGACCGGCCTCAACATGCCGCAGCGCATCGAGCGGGCCGAGGTCACCGTCAAGACTGGCCTGCCCGTGGGCGTAAGCCCTGAATCTGCCGACTGGTGCACGCTCAGCTTCGCACCCGAGATTCAGGTCCCGCTGACGGCCTGGGCCGACTGGGATGCTGCCAACCAGAAGTTCGTCACCGTCGCAGAGCGGATGGTCTACGATGAGGACTACAGGCCATTCGCCAACCGCAAGTCGGTGGTCTACTATCCGGCAGACATGTGGGACTGGAAGATGCATGACGGAAGCACCTTCTCGATGGGTGACTTCCTGATGTCCTTTATCATGGCCTGGGACCGCGGCAAGCCGGACAGCCCCGTCTTCGACCCGGCCGAGAAGGCCGACGTAGAGACCGCCTTGACGCGGTGGAAGGGCATCGAGATTCTGAACACCGATCCCCTGACCGTCGCGTACTACTCCGATGTCTATGCGCTGGATGCCGAGCACTCCATCACCACTTTCTGGCCCGGCTACGGGACTTACGGCGAGTTCGCTGGCTGGCACGTGATCGTCCCCGGCTGGCTGGCCGAGATGAACAAGCAGCTGGCCTTCTCGGCTTCCAGGTCGGACGAGTTGGGCGTGGAACGGGCGGACTACACCAAGGGTCCCAGCCTGCCCATACTTAAGGCACGCCTGGACGAGGCCAAAGCCGAAGGCTTCATCCCGTATGCGCCGACGCTGGGTGAGTACATCACCGCCGCCGAGGCTGCCGAGCGCTACGACAACCTGCTTGCCTGGTACGCTGAAAAGGGACACTTCTACGTAAGCTGCGGGGCATTCTACCTTGAAGAGGTCTTTCCTGTCGGGAAGATCGCCGTTCTCAAGGCGTTCGACGACTACCCCTTCGCCTCTGACAAGTGGATGCACCTGGTCCCCTAACCGTGTAGAGCAAGCCGCTCGGATTTTGCCGAGTAGGTAGGGCTGAGGGGAGCCCCAGGGTTTGAAAACCCGGGGCTCCCCTTACTCATTAGCTGAAGACGGGATGGAAATGCGGGACTGCAAGGCCAGCACTTAGCATTTGTCTCCGGTGGCCAGTCTTAACGCCCTGTTAACAATTCTGTGTTACCATTACTGCCGGATCGTGGCGTTGTGCGGGCTCAGGTGAACGCCCGGCAGGGCCGGACGGAGGTTGAGTCCAACGACGGGGTTTCCGTAGTTGACGGAGGCTCTGCCGGGAATTTGACAGCGGCGGGGACTGGTGTTATATTTCGCCGCAGTCCATGATCCTGCGTAAACCGAGTCTTCTCGAGGAACCCACGAACAGAGGTTAGTCGCACCATGCAGGAGATTCTCACCAGGCTGGGAAGGCACTCGTTATTGAGAGGAGCATCGCTGCTCTTGACGGTGCTTATCGCCATATACCTTACTGTGGTCATCGCCAACTGGGGCGGCGCCATGGATGATGCTCGCAGAGCCCAGATCCGGTTCGACGTGACGCAACAGATATACGCCAACCCCGAGTACTTCCAGCTGCCACAGAGTGAACTCCAGCGCCTCGTTGACGAGAGATCAGAGGCACAAATACGCATCGAGGGGCTGGACCGGCCCTTCATCGAGCGTAGCCTGCGCTACACCCGTAACGCCATTACCCTGAACCTGGGACGCTCGGAGCATATAATGGGCGATACCGGATCGCGAATGGTGCGGAACATCCTGCTCGACCGCCTGCCCTCGACGCTGCTGCTGATAGCGACAGCAGAACTGCTCCTGTTCTTTCTGGCTTTGTTCGGAGCCCTCTTCCTCTCCCGCCGCTACGGGAGCTTTCTGGACCGGCTCACCATCGGCCTGGCGCCCACTTCGGCGGCGCCGGCCTGGTTCTACGGCCTGTTTCTTATCCTGATATTTGCCGCCGTCCTCAGGGTCCTGCCCTGGGGGGGAATGACCGAGGCGCCTCCACCCAGGGATACCCTGGGCTACGCATTGAGCCTGCTCCGGCACCTTATCCTGCCCGTAAGCGCCGTGATAATCGGGGCCATCTTCTCCAGCATCTATAGCTGGCGGACCTTCTTCCTGATGTACTCCAGCGAGGACTACGTAGAGCTGGCCAAGGCCAAGGGGCTTTCCTCGCGGGCCATTGAGAGAAGGTACATCCTGCGTCCTACCATGCCGCCCATCCTGACCAGCTTCCTGCTCATGCTCATCACCATGTGGATGGGGGCCATCGTCCTGGAAACGGTGTTTAACTGGCCGGGGATAGGCAGGCTGTACTATCAGGCCATACAGGTATACGACACGCCGATCATCGTGGGGGTGGTGGTGATCTTCGGGTATTTGCTGGCGGTCACGGTGTTCCTGCTCGACTTCATGTATGCCGCCCTCGACCCGAGGGTGCGTCTGAGCATGGGTGGGGGCAGACGGTGAAGACGCTGCGCGAGCTTCGTCAGTACCCGTCGGCAGTTGCAGGGTTGGTCATCGTTGCTATTTTCGTGGTCATCGCAATCTACACTGTGATTGCCCTGCCTTACAACGAGGCGATCAGGCTCTGGCGGGCCGGTCCGGGTGTGTGGGACAACAACGCGCGGCGTGCTCCGCCGGTGTGGTTCGACTGGTTCACCAGCGACAGGCTCCCGCGCACAACGATCATCCCTCTGGACCAGGCCACAATGACAGTGGAGCCGATCGGGGGCGGCATGCAGCGGGTGGAGATAGCGTTCGACTTCGATTACCTCTACGATCGCTTCCCCAAGGAGATGACCGTTTTCGTCGAGGCCCAACTGGCGACGGCCAGGGGAAGCATGTCGGTCCACTGGCGCAAACCGGACGGAGAGACGATCACCCTGGTCGAGGGGCACGAGATCAGGGCCGCCAGCAGCTACCGCGTCTCTCAGGATATGAATTTGCGCGCGGCGCTGGGGGTGACTCCCCATATGGGCCTGTTTGCCCAGGACCTGGGCGTTCCTGCCGATGATATGAAGCTCCTGCGGGGAGACTACCAGATGCTGCTCCGGACTGAGCTCCCGGAGGGAGACGTGTTCCTTGAGCGGACCAGGCTGGTGGTCTTCGGGCAGGTGGAGGGATACGCCGGCACGGACCATCAGCGGCGGGATATCATCGTGGCCCTGCTCTGGGGCACCCCGATCGCGCTTCTGTTCGGGATAGTGGCCGCCGTCGGCGCCCAGGTCAGCACCTTCGTCCTGGCCGGCATCGGCACCTGGTTCGGCGGCAAACTGAATGCCATCTTCCATCGCCTCACCGAGCTGAACATGATCCTGCCCTTCCTGGCCATACTGATCATGTTTGCACACTTCTACTCGCGCACCATATGGACCATTCTGGGTTTGGTCATTCTCTTAAACATATTCAGCGCATCCATGAAAACATACCATGCGATGTTTCTTCAGGCCAAGGAGTTGCCCTATATCGAGGCGGCTAAGGCCTACGGAGCAGGGAACTTCCGCATCATCTTCCGTTATCTGCTTCCCCGCGCTTTGCCTATACTGCTGCCCCAGTTCGTGATGATAATCCCCTCATTCGTGTTCCTGGAAGCCACGCTGGCAGTGCTCGGACTGGGTGATCCCATACTGCCCACCTGGGGCAAGGTGATAAACGACGCCCAGTCGAACAGCGCCATGTACATGGGGCAGTATTACTGGATGGTGCTGCCGGCGGGCCTGCTGATGACGATCGGGTTGGGCTTCGCCCTCGTTGGCTTCGCCCTCGACCGCGTCTTCAACCCCCGGTTGAGGACCATGTAAACAGCAATATGAAACAGAAGTCAGAGCCGGCGACCCACGGGCGACCGAGTCCCGCAAGGACCGCAGGACCGATTCTCCGGGTCGAGGACCTTTCCCTCTACTTCCGCGCCTCTGTGGGCATCGTCAGGGCGGTGGAGAGGGTGAGCTTCGAACTCGAGCGGGGCCGGTCGCTGACGATCGTGGGCGAGTCGGGCTGCGGGAAGACCTCGCTGGCCCGGGCCATCCTCAGGCTGCTGCCACGAAACATAGACACTTACAGGGGCCGGGTCTTCCTGAACGGCACCGATGTCATGAAGCTCAGCGATGAGCGCTTCCGCCAAGATATTCGCTGGAAGCAGATGTCCCTGGTCTCGCAGGCAGCCATGAACTCGCTCAACCCCGTGGTCAAGGTGGGACAACAGGTGGCCGAACCCCTATTGCTCGATCACCACATGAGCAAGGAGAAGGCGTTCACGCGGGCAAGGGAGGTCTTTCAGACCGTGGGCATTCCATCCGACTTCCTCAATCGCTATGCCTTCGAGCTTTCCGGGGGGATGCGCCAGAGAACTATACTCGCCATGGCCCTGGTGACGAGCCCGTCCCTGGTCATCCTCGATGAACCGACCTCGGCGCTGGACGTATTGACCCAGGCCAACATCATGAACACCCTTAAGGGGATAAAACAGGAGCTGGGCCTGAGCTTCGTGCTGATCACCCATGACATCGCCACCTCCAGTGAACTGGCCGATGAGGTGCTGTGCATGTATGCCGGGCAACTGGTGGAGCACAGCAAGGCCGAGCGTTTCTACCGCGAACCACTCCATCCCTACGCCCGGAAGCTGATGGCCAGCGTGCCCACCCTGCGCGTGGACAAGAAACCCGAGTTCATCACCGGCCAGCCACCCAGCCTGCTTAACCCCCCCACGGGCTGCCGGTTTGCCGCCCGCTGTGACAAGCGGTTCGACCGTTGCCAGGAGGAGCCGCCGCTCTTCCAGCACGGAGACGAGACCGTGAAGTGCTGGCTCTACGAGAATGCCTGATAAGATGGATAATAATACGCTGCTTTCGGTCAAGGATCTGCGCGTCTGGTTCGAGCTAAAGCGCTGGGGATTCCTCAGTGCAGGGTTCGTCAGGGCGGTGGACGGAGTGAATTTCGAGCTCAGCAAGGGGCAGGCGATTACCATCGTGGGCGAGAGCGGCTCCGGGAAGACAAGCCTGCTGCGCACAATCCTGGGGTTGACCGAGCCCACGGGTGGAGAGATAGTCTTCGCCGGGAGACAAATAGACTGGCGAAAGTCCAGTGAGGTCACCTGGCTGCGCTGGCAGATCGGCTTTGTCCAGCAAGACCCCTATGGAGCGCTCCCGCCGTTCATGAACGTCGAGCGCATACTAAGGGAACCACTGATCATCAACAAGGTGAAGCCGGAGGAGCAAAGGCAGCGAATCCGGGAAGCGCTGGAAGAAGTGAGGCTGATTCCCGTCGACGATTTCCTTACCAAGTTCCCGCATATGCTCTCCGGCGGCCAGCAGCAGCGACTCGTGGTGGCCAGGGCGCTGATCCTGCGCCCCATGCTGATCGTCGCCGATGAACCGGTTTCCATGCTGGACGCCTCGGTGCGGGTGGAGATCCTGGAGCTGATGAGGAAGATCCAGAGGGACTACCACCTCGGCGTGATCTACATCACTCATGACCTCTCCTCGGTGCGCTACTTCTCGGAGCGCGTCTTCATCATGTATGCGGCCAAGCTGGTGGAGAAGGCAGATGTGGATGACATAGTGCAAAACCCGCTCCACCCCTACGCACAAGCTCTGCTCAATGCCATCCCCGACCCAGAGCCCGAGAACGTGGCCAAATTCAGGGACGTCCCGCCCGGGGAACCACCCAACCTGATCCACCCACCTCCCGGCTGCCGCTTCCACCCTCGCTGCCCCCACATGATGGAAGGCCTGTGCGATGAGCAGGAGCCCCCGGCCTTCGAGCCCAACCCCGGACATTTAGTGGAGTGCTGGCTCTACGACCCACAGGGCTCACATGAGAGATCGACCACGGTATTCCAGACCATGGCAGATGCAAAGCTTGCACGCCAGGAAGAGCAAAGCGCAAAGGATGCAAGCCAATATGACAAGCCATAGTGTGAAATCCAGGCTTCTGCTCTGCCATCTTGCCCTCTGACTTCTGCCCTTTGCATTTCATCTGGAACTCAACCGGCATTCCGACTTCGGCATTTCAGACTGGCTAATCCAATTCCCGCATCCCGATTTGCCCGAGCACTCGATAAAGGATAGAATTGTCTAGAGGATAGATGAGAGGCACTGAACAATGGAAACACCGGTGAAGCTGATAATTGCGGCAGCCATCCTGCTCCTGATCGGCGCTGTCCTGCCCTTCTTGATGGTTCTCGAGTTGCTTGAACCGACGTTCTTCCTTAGCTTCCTGTCTATGGCATGTTCGACCGTCGGCCTCATCACGGGATTCATCGGTATCGCGCAATATGTTGCCGCCCGAAGGCAGCGGGACTGAGATTTCGCCAGGTCGCTGCCTCAATAAGCTGCGTCCATGAACTCAGCTATCGCCTCGAAGTGCACCTTGTCCACCATCATGCCCAGCGGGGCGTACGCGATCTGACTGCCGGGCCATAGGATTGTGGGACGCGCCTCACTAGTCATACCGCGCATCCCCATCAGGATACTGGCGATATTGTCGTTGATCCTCAGCGTGTTGACCTTGATGGGCGCCTTGATCTCCCCGTCTTCTATCAGATAGGAATCCGCGGTCAGCGTGCTGGTGAAGTCGCCGGCCCTCAAGCCGTGAATGGGATAGGTGTACCACAGCCTGCCCACCAGTATGCCCTTCTTCACTCCCTTTAGCAGGCCTGCCAGGTCACTGTATGAGGACGACTCAAAGACGATGTTGGTGGGCGAGGCGTACGGCCTCGTCCCGAAGTTTCTGCCACCTTCCCGGCCAAAGCGAAACCCGTTCCTGGGCATCAGTGCCTGCCGGACATCTTGCGGGTCGGCTCCCAGTTTCTCCTTGCCCCTGGGGTCGTTCAGCATTCTCTGGTACTCATACCAGTCGCTGAGCAGGCCGCTGAGCACCCCTTCGCTGATCAGCACGGTCTCGCCCGTGGGCAGACCTTCGCAGGTAATGCCCCGGGAACCGATCAGCCCCGGAGCGCTGCCCTTGTCGATGATGGTCAGCTTGTCGGAGGCCACCTGGCCGCCGAGTTTGCCCATAAAGCACGATTGCTGGGAGTAGAAGGCGCCGGTGCTACAGGAGCGAATAATCAGATTGCTCAGGAGCTCGCCCACCGGCTGCGGACCCAGGATGACGGGATAATCTCCGGAGGGCATCCGGACTCCGCCCAGAGAGTTGATCGCGTTCGTGGCTGCCTCGCTGCCCGCCTTTCCGTCCAGGTCACTGAGCTTGAGGTGCACCGCGTAACCGCTACCCTTGGCATCGCCCTTCTCCACCATGCCGGTGACATTGGCCAGGATGACGGCAGCCTCATCGCTCTGCACATCCGGCATCTCATAGGACCCGACGGCCATTCGTTCCTGCGCTATGGAGAGGTCGCCGCCCACTATCAGACCGAGGTCGGGCAGCGCTCCGCCAGAGGCCATCTCTCTCAACTTGTCGGAGGCTGAGAACGCCGATACGGCCCCGTCCAGTATCCTCCACCCTCCCTCCACCAGGGCATGGTCGGTGATGCCCATGACCGCGGGATCATGATACCTGGACAGGCTCCTCTTCTCACCCGTAGCCTGCGGCAGGCAGCGAAACTCGGGATCGACGATCGCTCCCTGCCTGGCCTTGTCCAGGGCCAGCTTCACTCCCTCCAGCGACAGGTCCCGTTCCTCCGAGCCAAAACCGGTCTTCTGCCCGTCCGGGCTATCGAGTACGATCTGAATTCCGATGCCATAGTCATCCGTCGACTTCGGTTCTTCAACCCCGTTGCAGGGGATATGAGAGGTGTAGTTCAGCCTCGTCCACAGTCGGTTGTTGGCCGAGGCATAGACCTGGGCCGACTTGATCTCGGGCTGTGACTTCAGGAAGCCAAGTGCCCGCTCAACTGCCTGTTCCAGTTCTCCCAGTTCCTTCACTTTGTCCCTCCTACCAGCCGGGCACGCCCTCTCAGCGTGGGGCCGCCGTTGCCCAGCTTCTTGGCCTGCATGGGCTGACCCTTGCCGCAGTTGAACACAGGGTACACCCTCAGGTCATTGCCGACCGCATCGATCGACATCAGATAGTCCCTGGTGTTGGCCATTATGCCCCCGTCTCTGAACATCTCCCCCAGTTCCCCGTTCTTGATCTCGAACACCTTTCTGGCCGTGATGCGGAAGTTCTCCCTGCTTTCCGATATCGAGGGTATGCGATGGCCCACCAGATAATAGCCGTGCTCCACTCCTTTTATCATCTCCTGCGGGTCATGCTGCCCTGCCCCGAACACGGTGGTAGACATCCTGATCAGAGGCACCAGAGAGGCATCGATGGCCTTGAAATGGCCGTTGGCCTTCACGCCTAGGGTGGCCGCCGTCTGCCGCGAGTTCATGAAGCCGCGGAATATCCCCTTGTCAATGTGCATTACCCTGCTGGCCGGCGTCCCCTCATCATCATACTCGTAATGACCGTAACCCGGCAGCAGCGGGTCGGAGTAGGCTGAGACCAGGGGGGATGCTATCTGCTTGCCGATCATGTTCTCTCCGAGGCTCCTCAGTAACCAGCTTCTGCCGGCATAGGCGGTTTCCAGCTTGAGTGCCCTGTCCAGCTCGGTAGGATGCCCGATGATCTCGTGCACCAGCAGCGTGTTGTAGTGAGGGTCCGTTACAACCACCACATCCTTGTCTGAAGACGGACAGGCCTTCGTCTCCGAGAGTGAGACGTTGTCGGCAGCCAGGTCCAGCGCAAACTGCATCAGCGGCTTCGACTTGATCAACTCCTCATCGATGCCGTCGGTCAGGATCTCCCAGCCCCGCTGGTGCCCCATGCAATCGTAGTGGGTCTGCTGAACCCCACCATTGCCGATGGCAACCACGACGCACAAAGCCTGAGTCAAGGCATAGGTCCGATCGATGTTCGCCCCTTCGGAACTGACAACAAGCTCCCTGTTAAGCGAGGTGTTCACCATTATCTGATTGACCTTGACCCTGGAGTCATAGGAGGCGACGGCTTTGGAGGCCTCCTGCGCCAGCCTGCTGACCTCCTCCAGAGGCACCTCGACCGGGTTGATGCTGTAGACGCCGGGAATCGTATCCTGCCGCACCTCTACCGGCGCAAGCTCCGTACTGGACAGTGCCTGCCCCAGCACCTCCCAGCGTTTCTTCCTCTCCCTTTTCATCTCCGAGCTGGCCATGGCCCGCTCATAGGCCTTGTGAAGGCCCTCCTGGATGATCTCGGGAAGGTCATCCACATCCGCCGCCCCCAGGCTCTGGCCGAAATAGCCCGGCGCCGGTGTCTCACTGCCGGCAACTACCCTCAGGCCATAGGAGAGAGTGTAGTCGCTGAGGCTGAACTTCCTCATGCCATCCTGGGAAGCGGCTCCCTGGCCCTCTGCCACCCCGACTCTCAGGTCGATATGGGAGCAGTCCTTCAACCTGCTCTGATTCTCCAGTATCAGATTGGAGAGCTTGTCCTTCACCCTGTCGATCAGGGCGATATCTACCCGCTTTCCCATATACTGTCCTCCTTCTCTTGTTCTTCTCATTCAGGCCTGGTCAGTCATGCGGACCCATGGCAGTAGCGCCCTGAACGATGGGCCTTTACTGAGAACACGAGCTTATTGTAGCGCGTCACGAACGCGGACTCTGCCCCGAACCATCCCTGAGCATGGACCATCCGCGCTCCCTATCTTAGGTTTTCGGCGTGCGTTTGTCAACGCCGGCAGCACAAGCCGTGCTGGCATTTGGCGCTCATGGCACATGCAATGCCGGCACCCGGACCGTGAAGGAAAGGACCCTTTCACGCCTCAAAGGAAGTCGGGACCCCGCTCGAAGCCCCGGTGACAGGAGAGAGATCAAAGTTCAAGGATCAGAATGACAACTCAAAAAAAGCAAGAGTTTGCCCTTTGCTCTGTAATTTTGCGTTTTGATCTTTGGTTTTTCCAGCGGCCACCTTCTCCGCCGCAGCGGATGGCGGCGTCTAGTCCTGGACCAGGCGGCTGAGGTAGCCCTTGACCCGGGCCTGCCGCAGCATCCAGTACAGAAACAGAAAGGCCAGGACGATCGAGGCCACGTTCAGGGTGCTGGCCCAGAACACGTTATGCAGGGGCATGATGCCCTCGGTGATGACAGACCGCATGCCCTCAAACATATGCCGGGTGGGCAGGATGAAGGTGATCCTCTGCAGGATAGGGGGGAATATGGATACGGGATAGTACACCGCCGAGAAAGGCAACAGCATAAAGGGAATGAAAAAGGCCAGGATGTCGGCCGACGGCCCGAAGCGTACGACCAATCCGATGGTCACCACCCCCAGCGCCCAGCCGAAGATGAGAATGTTGACGAAGAAGGGGATGATGTAGAGCCCCAGGTCCCAGATGTTGAGAGTGTAGAGCAGAAAGGCCAGCGAGGTGATGTAGAAGAAGGCCAGCAGGGCCTGGGTAACGCCCACCAGCACAAAGCCCAGGACCATCTCGCCCAGCTTCACCGGAGAGGCAAACAGGTTGATGACATTGCGCGACCAGACCTCCTCCAGAAAGGAGACGCCAAAGGACCGTTGCGAGAGATCGAACAGCGACCAGAAAACGAAGGCGCTCAGGATCAGCAGGATGAAATCGAGCCTGACGTCGGTCTCAGCCAGGGTTTGTACCCAGAGGGTGAGGAAACCCCACAGGAACAGGGCCACGGTAACAAAGCCAAACAGTCCGAACAGCTTGGGCACGCTCCGTCGGATCAGGACTATGTTACGGTAGAATATTCCCAGTACGTGTAAGCGGTTCATACAGCCTCTCTGAGCGGCTCCCGGGCAATGGTGATGAAGATCTCCTCCAGGTCATCCTGCCCGAACCGTTTCTTGAGATTCTGCGGAGTGTCATCGGCCATGATCCTTCCCCGGGAGAGAAAGACGATCCTGTTGGACACCGTCTCTACTTCTCTCATGTTGTGGGATGTCCAGAGCACACCGCCGCCTGTTCGCCGGATAAGCTCCAGGACCTTGGCCCTGAGTTGTCGAGCAGTGGGGGGATCGAGGGAGGCAGTGGGTTCGTCGAGCAGAAGAAGCTTGGGATCGTTGACGAACGACTTGGCTACGCCCAGACGCATCTGCTCTCCCGAGGAGAGTTTGCCTATCTTCCTGTCGGCCAACTCGCCGAGATTGAACTCCTCAAGCAGTGACCTCGCCTTCTCTCTGTAGTTACGGACCCCGTAGAGCATGGAGAACACCATCAATCCCTCGCGGGGCGTGAGATTGTAAGGCAGCAGAGAATAGGGCGCGCTGAAGTTCATCATGGATAGCACTTCCTCGCGATGCTGTTGCAGGTTCTTGCCGAAGATCTCGATCTCGCCACTGGTGGGGGAGACAAGCGTCAGCAGCATCTGGATGGTGGTGGTCTTGCCCGCTCCGTTGGGGCCCAGCAGGCTGACGATCTCGCCCGGCTTTATCTCGAAGGAAATCCCGTTTACCGCTGTGAAACTGTTGTATCGCTTGGTCAGGTTGCTTACACGCAGGAGGGCAGCCATGATAGTGAACCCGATTTATACCTGAAAACGCCCGAGTCCGCAAATCCGGATGATGCAGTTGAGATGTAACCGCCTGCCGCCGCCCATCCACCCGTTCCGTCGTGAGGTGATCCTTTGGCCGGGCAGATATCCATGTTATATTTGACGAACTGCAATATGGAGGAGAAGGGAGCAATGGTCCTCAAATCGCTGGTGGTAGGCGCCTTCGCCACCAACTGCTATGTAGTTGGCTCCTCTTCAACCGGGAAGGGCATGATTATCGACCCGGGCGCCAATGCCAGGGCCATTCTCACGGCGGTGCAGGAGGCGGGGCTTTCCATATCGTTGATCGTGATCACACATGCCCACATCGACCATGTGGGCGCTCTTCGGGCAGTTCACGAGAAGACCGGCGCCCGGTTCGCCCTTCATGAGGCTGAGAAAAGTCTGATGCTGGCCGCCCCCATGCGTATGCTGACATCGCTGGGTCTGACTCCCCTAAAGTCGCCTCACAAGCCGGACAGATTGCTCAAGGATGGCGACGGAATAGATGTCGGTGACCTGCACTTCGAGGTGCTTTACACCCCCGGGCATAGCTCCGGCGGAGTCTGCCTGCTCGGGCACGGAGTGGTGTTCAGCGGAGATACTCTGTTCAACTGTGGCATCGGCAGGACCGATCCACCCGGTGGGAATTACGACCGGCTGATGAAGAGCATCCGGGAGAAGCTCATGGTGCTGCCCGACGAGACGGTTGTCTATCCCGGCCACGGGCCGCCCACCACCATCGGAGCTGAGCGCCGGGGGAACCCCTTCCTCCGCTAAGCGGCCTCCGCTGCAGGCATTCGGTGTTGCGGGCGCCTCCCAACCCACCGGGACACGGGCGCGTCACTGAGCTATGCTACTCAGATAGTTGTGATAGTTCGCCAGTGACTCCTTGAGATTATCACCGCCGAATTTCTCCAGGACTGCGTCTGCCAGCACGATGGCCAGCATGGCCTCGGCTATTACCCCTGCCGCGGGAACCGCGCAGACGTCGCTGCGTTCGTAGTGGGCCCTGGCCTGCTTTCCGTTACGCAGGTCTATCGAGGACAGGGGCTCGGCCAGAGTTGCTATAGGTTTCACCGCCGCCCTCACTATGATGTCCTCGCCGTTGCTCATGCCGCCTTCGATGCCGCCGGCATGGTTCGTGGCGTGTCGCCAGGGGAGACATTGCTTCGCTTCACCCTCACCCAGCCCTCTCCCTTCGAGGGAGAGGGTTCGGGTTAGGGGTTCGATGACGTCGTGGGCCTGCGAGCCTCTGAGGCCAGCGGAACCGAATCCAGTGCCGATCTCAACCCCCTTAACGGCGTTAATGCTCATTATGGCCTCTGCGATTCTGGCGTCGAGCCTGCGGTCCCAGCTGACGTGGCTGCCCAGACCGATGGTGACGCCGCTGGCAACCACCTCGAAGATGCCCCCCAGGGTGTCTCCGCTGGCTTTGGCCTCGTCGATGGCCGCCATCATGGCCTTCTCCGTCGTTTCATCGGCACAACGGACCGGGGAGGCCTCTACGGTCTGCCAGTCTACCCTGCTCTCGCCCTGGAGTCTATTCTGAGCGGGAAGAGATTCTTCGCCGCGCTCAGAACGACAGGGGGGAGAGGGATCAGAATCACAACTCTCCTTTCTCCCCCTGAACGAAGTGAAGGGTCTCTGAGATTGCTTCGTCCCGATCACATCGGGACTCGCAATGACAGGGGAACCAGAAGACTCACAGCTGACATGGCCGATGGCCACGGTATGGCTATGAATGGCTATGCCGAACTCCTCCAGGAATCTCCTGGCTACAGCGCCGGCGGCCACCCTGGCGGCCGTTTCGCGCGCACTGGCCCTCTCCATGACCGGCCTGATATCCTTGAGCCCGTATTTGGTCACACCTGCCAGGTCGGCATGTCCCGGACGGGGACAGATTACAGCCTCCGCTGCTTCATCGGGCGGCGTGATGCTCATTGCCTGCTGCCAGTTCGTCCAGTCCCGATTGGCGATAAACAGCGCGATGGGGCTGCCCATGGTGACCCCGTGGCGCACGCCGGCCATGATGTCCACCTCATCCGCCTCGATCTCCATACGGGGACCGCGGCCGTAACCCTGCTGGCGCCTCTTGAGTTGCCTGTTGATATATGCAGCCTCCAGGGGGAGGTCGGCCACCATGCCCTCGACTATGGCGACCAGTCCCTTGCCGTGGGATTCTCCGGCGGTAAGAAAACGAAGTCTTCCCATCTAACTAACCCGCGAGAAGCCTCTTTCTTCCCGGCGGCCTCGCAGACCTGACCTCAACTTCGCCCGTTTTGCCGCGAAGGGCGCAAGACTCCAGCGGCCGGCATCACCCTCCTTGATACAGAAACCGAGGTTGAGGATAGCTATGGCTCAAGACCTCCAGCAGGAGTACATCCTGTGCGCTCAGCCCCCATAGGCTGTTCCGAATGGCATTGATAAACCCCAGCAATGACCACTGCGACACCCTGCGCGGCTGGTAATACTCCACTCTGGGGTCCTCGATGCCCGCCAGTTCCGCCGCCAGGTCGATAGCTGTCTTCAGGTCGCCTAGCTCATCGACGAGCCCGAGTGCCAGGGCTTCGGTGCCGGTGTACACCTGCCCTGTAGCCAGGGCCCTGACCGCATCCCAGCTTAGCCCCCTCCCCTCTGCCACCACAGACACGAAGTGCTCATAGTACTCGTCGACCATGCGCTGCATGATCTCCATCTCCTCGGCTGTCAGTTCCCTCAACCCTGAGTACATGTCTTTGTACATTCCGCCCTTGAAGGTCTCTATGTCGACGCCCAGCCTGTCCAGAAGTTCCTCGACATTCACCACTTGAGAGATAACCCCTATGCTGCCGGTCAGGGTGCCCGGAAGGGCAACGATGCTGTCGGCCCCGGTTGAGATGTAGTATCCACCCGAAGCAGCCATGCCCCCCATGCTGACCACGACCGGTTTCCTCTCCCTGACCCTTTCTATCTCCCACAGTATTTCCTGGCAGGGTGCGATCTCACCGCCGGGACTTTCGATGCGCAGAACAATGGCCCGGACTGCCCTGGTCCGCTCTGCCCTGGCCAGGTAGTCCCTCACCAGATCGGGGGTAATGGTCGGGCCCGAGAACAATGACGCATCCTGCATGGTGATCGTGCCGGTGAGCGGGATCACGGCGACCCTGGCTGCTGCCGTTCTGGGGATGACTATGGTCACAACGAGTATGGCCGCAAGCAGTAATACCACGCTCAGGCTGACGATTATTGCCGTTTTCCTTTTCACTGCTTTCTGCCTGTCAGTGCTTGCTTCGCTTTGCTGAACATTATATCAACCGGAGCTGCCCTGCCTGTCCACATCTCAAACGAGGCCGCCCCCTGATATACTAGCATAGGCAGACCACCGAGTATATCGGCTCCCGCCTCCTGCGCCAGCTTCAACAGGGGCGTCGGCCACGGGTTGTACACCAGGTCATAGACTAATGCGCCCCGGGGAATCACCTCCCGTTTCAGAGGCGATTCCCCTTCTTGAGGACCGTGTCTCATGCCTACGGTGGTGCAATGGACTATCAAGTCGCAGTTTTCGAAAGTCGCGGCCGAGTTCACGTTCTCCCAGGCGAAGGCGGTTGCCCCAATGGCCGGCTGCTCTGACCACAACGAAGGACCGTCCGCGTAAGCCCGTAGGGCAGCCGCCAATCCTTCGGCCCGCCCGGGAATACCATCGGTAATGGCCAGTGAGGCCACCCTCTTCTGCAATAGAGCAAAGCCGGCTGCCCTGGCCGCCCCGCCCGCACCCAGCATTACCACCCGTTTCCCCTCAGCGTCGAAGCGTCGCTCCCTGTACAGTGCTGTGACGAAACCATGGACATCGGTGTTGGAACCCAGAAGCCTGTCTCCCTTCCTGATAATGGTGTTGACAGCACCGACTAGCCCGGCCACGTCATCGATCTCATCCAACAAGGATAGAACCGCTTCTTTGTAGGGCACGGTCACGTTAGCGCCCAGGTTCGCAGGTCGCCTCAGATCATCCACTGCCTCGCGCAGCCGCGATGAGTCGGTCTCCCGGGCTTCATAGCGAATACCAAGCTGATAGTGGTCCAGGGCGGCCTGCTGGAAACAGGGCGAGATGGAATGCTTGAGGGGATAACCGATCAGGCCTATGTATTCAGACATCTCATGAGACTCCAGACTATTGGCCCGGGCTTTGGCTATCCAGAAAATCCTGGAGAATGAGGCTGGCCGCTATGGCGTCAACCCCTGCTTTGATGTAAGACCGCCTCTTCGTGGTCCCTCTTCTTGCCCTGGAGGCCCCCTTGCCACCCATGCGACCCGTCTCGGCCTTCAATTGCTCGGCTGCTTTGGTGGAGAACCGCTCATCCCATAGTAGTACGTCGAGATGGTTGAGGCTGCTCTGCCTCGCACGCTGTGACAGTCTGTCGGCAAAGGCTGTCACCTTAGTGGCCTGTTCTCCCACATCTCCACTCAGGTGGCGGGGCAGGCCGATTACGATACGCCCTGCATTGTGCTGCTCGGCAAGCTTGATCACCTCATCGATGAGGACATCCTCTCCTCCAGGGGCAAGCACGGTTAGAGGGGTGGCCAGGACCCCGCCGGGATCGCTTACGGCCACTCCGGTCCTTCTATCTCCGATATCCAGTCCCAAGCTGCGCATCTCAGCCCCCGAAGGCCAAAAGCCAAACGTCACATCTCAAAGGCGCAGTGCCCCGGTCAGAGAGCGGCTGCTGCCCTCGAATGCCTCATTGTCCTGAGTGACCGGACAGCTTGCCCGCAACGATGCCCTTCACCGATTGCAGGGCCTCGTCAACCCTGGCGGCGTCCTTGCCGCCCGCCTGAGCCATGCCGGCCTTGCCACCACCACCGCCACCGGCAACCCTGGCTACCTGGTTGATGATGTCACCGGCGTGGAATCCCCTGGCCGTCAGGTCCTGAGTCACCACAGCCAGGAAGCTCGGCTTGCCGTTCTGGACTGTAGCCAGAACCACAACAGCGCTCTGCAACCTGTCCCGCAGCATATCGCCCGTTTCCCTGAGCACCGGCATGCTCAGCGCCGGCACGCGGGCGGCCAGGACCGTCACTCCGTCGACCTGCTCCGTCGATCCGACCAGATCCTCGACTATCCTGCGCGAGAGCTCCCTCTCCAGCCAGAGCGCCCTCCGCCGCTCCGCCTCCAGTTCGCCCATGAGCTCGGTTAGCTTGCCGGGCACCTCCTCCATCGAGCTTTCTACTGATCTGGACAGGCTCTTCAGGGTGGCGAGGCGAGATTCAACCAGGGCCTCAGCTTCTCTTCCTGTTACGGCCTCGATGCGGTGCAGACCTGCGCCGATACTGCCTTGACCGGTTATCAGAAACAGGCCGATCTCCCCTGTCGAACTAACATGAGTGCCACCGCAGAGCTCCTTGCTTATTGGCGGCTCGCCTATCTCCAGGACCCGGACCTCGTCCCCGTACTTCTCTTCGAACAGGGCGATAGCTCCGTCGGCTATGGCCTGGCTATAGGGCATCAGTCTGGGTTGTACTCTCAGGTTCTGGCGTATCCATTCGTTGACCTGACTTTGAATCTCCGATAGCTGCTGCTCGGTGATGGCAGACAGGTGGGACAGGTCGAATCTGAACCCGCGGGGCTCCACCGAGGAACCCTTTTGATACACACGGTCACCCAGTACCTGCCTCAAGGCTGCCTGGAGCAGATGGGTGGCCGTATGGTTGCGGGCGATGTCCAACCGGCGGGCGACATCCACTCGAGCTTCAACCTCGTCGCAAAGCGATATGTTTCCGGCAACAACTCGGCTCCTGTGTATTATCACGTCTGAAGCAGTTACGACCGTGTTTGTTACGGCTGCCCTGCCCTCCGGGCCTTCAATTTCGCCGGTATCGCCCACCTGCCCACCCATCTCAGCATAGAAGGGAGTCCTGTCCATGACGATATCTACTGCCTCACCCTCAGACGCAGTTTCTACCGAACCCTTCTCAGTTACCAAATCGAGAATCTTTGATTCGCAGCTGCATTCTTGATAGCCAACGAAGGCCGTGTGCTCACGTATTACCGTAGCCCTGACCTCCAGGCTACCGGTGCCTCGCAGGCTGACTCTAGCCCTTTCCCGCTGCTTCTCCATCTCAACCTGAAAGCCTTCCCAGTCTATGGAAAGGCCTTTGTCCAGGGCAATCTCGGCGGTTAGCTCCGGAGGAAAGCCATAGGTATCGTAGAGCCTGAACACCTCTTCGCCTGCCAGGTGCTTCCTGCCCTGGGCCAGAGCCCCATCGGCGAACCTGTCCGCCCAGGTCAGTCCGCTATCAAGCGTGGCAATGAACTTTTCCTCCTCGGCACCGATCACCTTCGTAATCAGGCCCTGATTGGTGGCAAGCTCAGGATATATGTGGCTCATGGTTTCAACCACAACCTCTCCCAGCTCATTGAGAAAAGGGCCCTGCAGGCCCAGTTTCCTGCCGAACAACGAAGCCCGCCTGATGATGCGCCGCAGGATGTATCCCCTGCCCTCATTGGAGGGCATTACACCATCGGCGATGAGAAAGGGCATGCCGCGGGTGTGGTCAAGCACGATCCTGGTGGCCCGGTCGACGTTCGGATCAAGTCCGTATTCCTTTCCGGACAACCGACAGACAGCATCTATCAAAGGCGAGAACAGGTCTGTCTCATAGGGCGACGATCTACCCTGGATGGCGGCCACGGTTCTCTCGATGCCCATGCCGGTATCGATATTCGGCCTGGGCAGAGGAGTCCGACACCCTTGCCGGTCCTGATTGTACTGGGTGAAGACCAGATTCCATATCTCGGTGTAGCGGCCGCAGTCACAATTGGGCTTACATTCGGGCTTGCGGCAGCCGAACTCTTCGCCAAGGTCATAGTGGATCTCGCTGCACGGCCCGCAGGGACCGGAGTCACCCACAGGGCCCCAGAAGTTGTCCTCCTCTCCAAAGCGCAGTATTCTGTCGGCGGGGATGCCGATCTCCTGCCAGTGGCCGAAGGCTTCGTCATCGTCAAGATAGATGGTTATCCACAGCCGTTGCCGGGGCAGCCTCAGATGCCCGGTGACAAACTCCCAGGCCCAGGCAATGGTGTCCTTCTTGAAGTAATCGCCCACGCTGAAATTGCCCAGCATTTCGAAGAAGGTGAGGTGCTTGCTGTCACCCACCAGGTCTATGTCGGTGGTGCGAAAACACTTCTGGCAGGAGACCAGGCGCGGCGCGGGCGGGGTCTCGAGCCCCAGGTAATAAGGCTTGATCTGTACCATGCCTGCGGAGGTCAGCAGCAAGGTGGGATCTCTGTGAGGTACCAGGGATGAACTGGGGATGACCTTATGTCCTCTGTCCTGGAAAAACCTCAGAAAAGCCTGCCTGAGTTCGTCGCCGGTCATCAATCGATCACCTTCCTGATTTTAGAAGGTGTTAGCTTCAATGTCAATCGGCCGCCGTGCCACGGAGTTGCGCCCCCATGACGAACAGCCCGGGCAGGCCACTTCTGCCAGGGACACCGGCACAACACCATGACCGTCGCCGGGTTCTGCCCGGAGTTCGGCCCCTCCGGCTCCGTTCGAGACCAGGCCAAGAGTCTGGCGATTTTTGGCCACACCGTCTATAATAAGGCTTCCGTGACAACACTTGTTCGAAGGGCTGCCGCTGCCGGGATGCAGCAGTCCCCATTGCAGTGCCCCACAGCCAGTCCATATGCATTGAAAGGAGCGTGCCATGATTTCGTTTAGCCCATCCGAAGAACAGCAGATGATCGTGACCATGGTGAAGCAATTCGCCAACGATGAGATGCGCAAGATCTACCGGGAATGTGATGAGAGCGGTGAAATCCCTGACAGCGTGGTAGAGACGGCCTGGCAACTGGGCCTCGTTGCCAGCAGCATGCCGGAGGAGTGCGGTGGATTCGGCGGGGAGCACTCGGCCATCACCGGTGCGCTGATAGGCGAGGAACTGGCCTGGGGCGACCTCGCCATGGCCATGCACATCCTCTGCCCAGCACTGGTTGCCTATCCCCTACTGGAGATGGGCACCGACGCGCAGAGGAAGAAATATCTACCTCTACTCTGCGGTGAAAAGTACAAGGCGGCCACCTCTGCCCTCATCGAGCCACACTTTGATTATGACCCTCACTCGCTGTCAACCACCGCCCGGGCTGACGGCAATGATTATGTTCTTAATGGCGACAAGTGCCTTGTGCCCCTGGCGGCTGAAGCTGACTTGCTGCTCATCTACGCAGCCGCAGACGGCCGTAGCCAGGGCTTCATCGTGGAAAAGGGCGCCAAAGGGCTTGAGATCGGCGAGCGAGAGGAGAACATGGGCATAAGGGGGCTGGCCACTTACGGTCTCAACCTGAAGGATTGCCGCGTGCCTCGAGAGAACAGGCTGGGAGGGGAGAAGGCGGGGGACTTTGACCGTATCCTGAACTGCTCGCAGGTGGGACTGTCGGCGATGGCCATCGGGGTAGCCAGAGCAGCCTTCGAATACTCGAGGGACTACGCCAAGGAACGCGTTGCCTTCGGGGAACCCATCGCCTCCCGCCAGGCAATTGCCTTTATGCTGGCGGAGATGGCCATTGAGATCGACGCTACCAGGTTGATGACATGGGAGGCTGCCTGGAAGCTGGACCGCAAGGAAGACGTCACCAAAGAGGCATCACTGGTGAAGGCGTATGCTGACGACATGGTTATGATGGTAACTGACCGCGCCGTACAGATTCTGGGCGGGCACGGTTATATTCGAGAGCATCCGGTGGAGCTTTGGCTGAGGAATGGGCGGGGATTTGCCACTTTCGACGGCATGGCTATGGTATAGAAGGAGGTACTACCCAATGATAGATTTTGAACCTACGCCAGAACAGCAGGAGGACATAAAAGCAGCCCACGCGTTTGCCAGAGACCTGTTTCGGCCCGTAAGTCGCCATTACGATGAACACGAGCATGATAGCCCGGACGAACTCATCGATAAGATGTGGGAGGACAGAAGCAAAGGTACACTGGCGCTGGGCCTGGATGTAACGGCTGCGCTCAGGATCGAGGAGCTATGCTGGGGAGATGCGGGGCTTTTCATGTGTGTTCCCGGCCCGGGACTGGGAGGCGCTGCCGTCTTCGCCTCCGGCACCAAGGAGCAGGTGGAGCGCTTCCTGGGGAGCTTCAATGAAGGGGGGCCGAAGTGGGGTGCCATGGCCATGACCGAATCTGGCTGCGGCTCGGATACCTCGGCTATCACTACTACCGCTGTTCGTGACGGGGACCATTGGGTGCTCAATGGCGAGAAGATATTCGTCACCTGGGGGAAACGTGCCGCCGAGAATCAAGATAGCCTGGTGGTAGTATGGGCCACCGTAGACAAGTCAGCAGGACGGGCAGGCATGAAGTCGTTTGTGGTGCCGGCCGGCACCCCGGGCATGAGGGTGGAGAAGCTGGAGAAGAAGATGGGCATCAGGGCCAGTGACACCGCTACTCTCGTGTTCGATGATTGCCGCATTCCCTTCGAGAACATCTTGGGCAGTCCGGAGGTCAGGAAGGTGGATAAGTCCCAGACCAAGGGTTTCAAAGGCGCCATGGCCACCTTTGATGCCACCCGACCCATTGTGGGTGCCATGGCCCTGGGGGTGGGACGCGCCGCCCTGGACTTTGTTCGTGAGGCGCTGGAGAAGGAAGGAATCAAGATTCGCTACGGCCTGCGAAAGCAGAAACTCTCCGCCCTGGAAAGGGACCTGATGGAGATGGAGGCGAATTACAAGGCGGCCAGGTTGCTTACGCTGCGGGCCCTGTGGATGATGAGTCAGCTGCAGCCCAATAACCTTGAGTCATCCATGGCTAAGGCCAAGGCCGGCCTTGCCGTGACACGGATCACCCAGAAGGCGGTTGAGATTATGGGACCGCTGGGCTACTCCCGCAAGCACCTGCTCGAGAAGTGGATGCGTGACGCCAAGATAAATGACATCTTCGAGGGAACCGGGCAGATCAATATGCTTATCGTGGCCAGAAGGGTGCTCGATTTTTCCAGAGACCAGCTCAAGTAAGCAATGACTTGAAGGAGGTTAACTACCTCCCTTTCTTCGTGTAGTCAGGGCACCAGGTGGCGTTGGGGCGCTCGGGGCGATGGCAGGCGCTTCTCCAGTCCCACTTACAGCTGTCGCAGAGGATGACCTTCATGCCCAGGGTCTGTCTGACCCTCAGCTTCAGCTTGTCCAGCCAGTTAGGTCTGCTTCGTTTCTTCACTTCGTTCGGCGTCGCAGGCAGCGGGACAATGCCGGCTAGATATCCTTGGACAGGGTGGCCAGGAATTCCGTGTTGTTCTTGGTCTTACCCAGCCGCTCCAGGATTCTCTGGGTGGCCTCGCCGTGATTGGGCGAATCGCTATCTATCATATTGACCACTCGCCTGAGTAGCCAGACCTGCTTTAAGGTGTTCTCATCCATCAGCAGCTCCTCCCTCCTTGTGCCGCTGGGCATGATGTTTATGGCCGGGAAGCTTCTCCGCTCCGCCAACTTCCTGTCCAGATGGAGTTCCATGTTGCCCGTCCCCTTGAACTCCTCATAGATGAGGTCATCCATGCGACTGCCGGTATCCACAAGGCAGGTGGCAAGGATGGTCAGGCTGCCGCCCTCAGTGGTATTACGAGCGGTCCCGAAGAAGCGCTTGGGGGGATGCAGGGCGATGGAATCGATTCCGCCGGACAGGGTGCGCCCACTGGGAGGCAGCGCCAGGTTGTACGCCCTCGTAAGTCTGGTAATGCCGTCCAGAAGTATGACCACGTCCCTGCCCATCTCCACCAGTCTCTTGGCCCTCTCCAATGCCAGTTCCGCTACCCGCGTCTGGCTTTCCACAGGTTCATCAAAGGTGGCAGCCACAACCTCGGCCTTAACCGACCTCTTCATATCGGTGACTTCCTCCGGCCTTTCTCCAATAAGGCAGACCATGAGGTGGAGATCATCGTAGTTGGCGATCATGGAATTGGCGATCCTTTGAAGAAGCACGGTCTTGCCTGCCTTGGGCGGCGATACTATCAATCCTCTCTGCCCCCGGCCGATGGGTGTTATCAGGTCGATGAGACGGGTAGATACCTCGTTCTGCGTTGTCTCCAGCTTAATGGGCACATCCGGAAAGGTGGGCGTCAACGATCCGAAATTGCGGCGCGTCCTGCCCAGTTCAGGGTCCAGTCCGTTGATGCTGTCCACTCTAAGCAGGCCGTAGTATTTCTCGGTCTCCTTGGGAGGTCTGGCCTGACCGCGCACAGAATCGCCATCCCTCAGATTGAAGCGGCGGATCTGAGAATTCGATACATAGACGTCATTGGCGCCCCGCCGGAAGGTATCCTGCCGCAAAAAGCCGTAGCCCTCACTGATGATCTCCAGCACGCCCGTTACAAGCACGTTTCCCTGCAGCTGCGCCTCCGCCTCCAGGATGCGCTGGACGAGCTCTGACTTCTTCAGGGCCGAATAGCCGGTGACGCCGCACTCCTTGGCCATCAGCTCCAGTTCATCTCGGTTTTTGCTCTCTAGTTGCGTCATAGTTGCCATAGTAGCCTCTTTCTGATTATCCTTCGTTTTCCCGATTGTGCCGGGATGGGTAGCCTGCGGATGTACTAAACCAGTCCCTCTCTCGTCATCACCTTCGTCCAGTCATCCCTGAAACGCTCAATGCCGATGTCGGTGAGAGGATGCCGTATCATTTGCAGTAACACCTGGTAGGGCACAGTAGCGATGTGAGCACCGGCTCTGGCTGCCATCAAGCAGTGCTGAGGATGCCTGATGCTGGCAGCGATAACCTGCGTACGCAGCTGGTAGTAGTCCAGGTATTCCACTATGTCAGCCACCACTTCCATACCGTCCTCACCAACATCGTCTAGCCTGCCCACAAAAGGGCTGATGAACGCGGCTCCTGCCTGTGCCCCCAGCACAGCCTGGTTCAGGGTGAAACACAGGGTGAAATTCACCTGTATGCCTTCACGGGCCAGCACCGAAGTGGCTTCCACTCCCTCCAGGCTGGCGGGTATCTTAACCACGATGTTCTCCGCCCATTTGGCGATCTCTCTGGCCTCGGACACCATTGTCTGGACATCCTGGCCCAATACCTCAGTCGATACCGGGCCGGGAACAACGGAGCAGATATCCTGGACCAGCTTGCGATAGTCGACCTTGCCCTCCCGCGAGACAAGGCTGGGGTTGGTGGTCACTCCTGTGATGACGCCCAGTCCCACCCCATGGCGAATATGTTCTATGTTGGCAGTATCTAAGAATATCTTCATTTTCCCAGGTTCAAGGGTTCAAGGGCAAGCTTGTCTGAGCGCCCTCAGTAAGCGTTTCCATGGCTGCTTCAACAAACCCCAGAAACAACGGATGGGGACGGTCAGGGCGGGATTTGAACTCGGGGTGAAACTGGCAGCCAAGCATCCAGGGGTGGTCCCGTAGTTCAGCGATCTCCACCAGTTTTTCATCGGCGGACAGCCCGGATGATACCAGACCGGCTTCCTCCAGCGGCTGGCGGAAGTGATCATTTAACTCGTATCTGTGGCGATGCCTTTCATGTATCACTTCGGCGCCATAGGTACGAGCTGCCAGTGTTCCCTGTACCAGATGACAGGGAAAGGTCCCCAGCCTCATGGTCTCCCCCTTCTGCTCCACGCCACGCTGTTCGGGAAGCAGGTCAATGACGGGATAAGCTGTGCTGGCATCAAACTCGGTCGAATTCACCTGGTCGGTCCCGAAAACATGACGGCCAAACTCAATGACCATGGTCTGCATTCCCAAACACAAACCGAAATACGGGACTTTCCTCTCGCGGGCAAATCTGGTGGCCCTGATCATACCTTCGATGCCCCGGTAACCGAAACCGCCGGGCACAATGATGCCCTGGACGTGACCGAGCTTATCATCGGCCCTGCCGTCCAGTTGTTCTGAATCCAACCACTCTATCTTCGCCTCTCGATTATGGGCCAGCGCGGCATGACACAGCGCTTCCCGGACGGAGTAGTACGCATCCCGGAGTTCCACGTATTTGCCTACCAGTCCGATAATCACCGGCTCTTTAGGGGCCTTTAGCCTGGCTACCATGTCCCGCCATTCGTCCAGGTTCGCTTTGCCATCCGTCGCGCCCAATCGGCCTACTATGAACTCGCCTAACCCGGCATCCTCAAGCAGCAGAGGCACCTCGTAGATAGTGTCGCTGGTCACCAGGGCAATTACCGCCTCTCTATCCACATCACAGAACAGCGATATCTTGTCCTTTGTCGCTTCAGATATCTCCTTATCACTGCGACACAGTATTGCGTCGGGCTGAATGCCTATTCTTCTTAGCTCGTTGACGCTGTGCTGAGTAGGCTTGGTCTTCAACTCATCGGTGGCAGCAATATGAGGCAGGAAGGTGACGTGAATGTACAGGACATTGTCCTTGCCTTCATCTTTTCTCATCTGCCTTATAGCTTCGAGGAACGGTTGTCCCTCAATGTCTCCCACAGTGCCGCCGACTTCAACTATGACCACCTCGGCTTGAGATATCTCGGCCACCTTCCTTATACGGCTCTTTATCTCATTGGTCACGTGGGGAACCACCTGAATGGTGCCCCCCAGAAAATCACCCCGCCGCTCCTGTGCCACGACCGAGGAATACACCTGTCCCGACGTAACGTTAGAAGCCTGGGTCAGTTCTATGCCGATGAACCTCTCATAGTGACCTAAATCGAGATCAGTCTCTGCGCCGTCCTGAGTAACGAACACCTCCCCGTGCTGGTAAGGAGACATAGTACCGGGGTCAACATTCAGGTAAGGGTCGAGCTTCTGCACAGATACGGATATGCCGCGGGCCTTCAGTATTGTGCCTATAGAGGCTACGGAGATCCCCTTCCCCACAGAACTAACTACGCCGCCGGTTATGAAAACGTACTTGCTCACCGCTTGTTACAAGAGTACAACGAGGCCAAATCTTGACGGCTGGCTATAGAATGCGAAGCAGATCTGAGTTTCCTCTCATTATAAAGAGGCGTAACTTGCTTGTCAAGTCTGGCCTATGAGACCGCATCAGGTTCAACCTGAGGCGGCCGTGACCACAGCATCACAGCTGCCCGCCGATCCTATGCGAGTATGTCCGATGGAGAACCGGCGTCTGCCGGGCCGAAACGGGACGAAGTATGCTGCCTGCATTTTTCCCGTGACAACCAGCGATGCTATAATGATCGCGGCAAGGAAATGGCTGAAAAGCTGAGGTATATTCTGCCCGGGCTGGTAGTGCTAACGCTGGCACTGGGGGTTTTTACCTGCAATCCACCCGCACCGCCGGTGTTCAGCCCGCCGCAGCTTGACAGTACGCCGCAGCACACTGATCCCGACTGGGCATTCCCGCCACAGGGCGAGCCCGCTGTCCCCCTGCCTGACTTCCGGCCTGTGATCGCCAAGGTAATGCCTTCGGTGGTCTCGGTGACTACCGAGAGAGTCGTCACTTCCCGCTTCTTCGGTCAACAGACGGAACGTGGAGCCGGATCGGGGATAATCATCGATGACAGGGGATACATTGTCACCAATAACCATGTAGTTGAAAACGCCCAGACCATCTACGTAGAGCTTGATGACGGTAGAACCTTTGCGGCGGATATAGTAGGTGACGACCCGTTGTCCGACCTGGCAGTGATAAAGGTGGATGCGACGGATCTACCCTATGTTCAATGGGGAGACTCTGGGTCGTTAGCTCTCGGCGAGTGGGTGATAGCGATCGGCAATGCCCTGGGCGAGGGAATGAGCGCCACCGAGGGGATTGTCAGCCGCCTGAACGTATCTGTGAATGTCGAAGGCAACGTCCTTTATGGCCTGATTCAGACCACCGCCGCCATCGTACCGGGCAATAGCGGCGGCCCGCTCGTAAACATGGCCGGCGAGGTGATAGGCATTACCAGCATCAAAATAGTTGCCCACGGGGTGGAAGGCATGGGCTTCGCCATCAGTAGCGATGAGGCCAGGTTTATCATCCCTGATTTGATCCGTCATGGCCGTGTGACGTACCCATGGCTGGGAGTTGGGCTATACACGGTGGACCCTGCTCTGGCTGCGGCCCGCGACCTGGCCGTAGACAGGGGAGCGCTTATCGCGGAGCTGGTTGCCGACAGCCCCGCGGATGCTGCCGGACTGAGAGTAGGAGACGTCATCATAAGTTTTGACGGCAAGGAGATAACCAGTGTCGCCGACCTCGTCCGCGCCATCCGGAGCAGTGACATCGACAGAGACGTGGAGATACTCTACGTTAGAGGCGACGAAACAAGGACAACCTGGGCGCAACTGATAGAACGCCCGACTTCCTAGGCCCTCCTATCACAATCAGGCCCGCTCACAGACTGCAGCCCCTCCCGTTCGCCCTGAGCCTGTCGAATGGCCATTGGACTTGCCCCTTGAATAAGCAGCCAAGGCAGCCCAACCTCCTGCAATCAGCGCTTGCTTCTTCGTGCGTGACCATCCCTTTATCTGCCTCTCTCTAGCCAACGCCTCCTCCCGAGCCTCAAATCCGCAAGCATATACGAGCCTAACCGGAAGCCTCTTTAATGTGTAGCACCTGATAGGATTTCGTCTATGCTCATACAGACGCTTCTCCAGGTTGTCCGAGTGACCTGTGTAATAGCTCCCGTCTGCGCATTGCAGTATGTAGACCCAAGGAGCGTTAATTGGTTGTCTACTGCGGCATGAGCGATTGAGTTTCTCGGGATCCTTCGACAAGCTCAGGATGACCGGTACCCGTCCGATTCTCACTTATTGCAGAGCAGGGACCTGTCGTCGCACCTACTGCGGCTTTGCCCGCATGACTGCCAGGGAGACCTCGCTGCTGCCTATGCGGTGCTTCTCACGGTAAGCGTCTTCAGGAGGAGGACCATCTGTCAACTCCTGAGATAGAGTTTCCTGCTTGATATAGCCGGCGAAGGCATCTATCACCTGCCTGACCACCGGCTCGTCCGTCTGACAATAGGTGATGATGTGATCGGTAATATCGAATCCTGCACTGCGGCGCATGTTCTGCAGGTGACGAATGAGCTCCCTGCTTACTCCCTCGGCAATAAGCTCAGGAGTCAACTCGGTACTTACAGCGACCCAGTATCTAGCATCGTCAGCCACGCTGTAGCCCGGCATATCCGGATGGCACAGAGAATCACCGGGCTTGTCCGCTTCGTTCAATACCACCAGTCGTTTCACGTTTAGCTCTTCCTTCACTTCAGCAGCCAGGCTCTCCAGCCCCTGCCTCTCCCCTGCCGTCCTGACCGCGACCACCGCCTCCCCCAGCGGCTGGCGGACCTTGATTCCGGCCTTTGCGCGCGCGAACCTGCCCAGGCTCGATACCTTCATGGCCAGCTCGACACTGCTGGTTAGCTGATCATCGATCTTGGTCTCATCGGCTACCGGGAAATCGGTGAGATGCACGCTCTCTCTAGCTGTAGGATCGACTGAGCGGACAAGGTTCTGATATAGCTCCTCAGCCACAAACGGCACAAGGGGGGCCAGCAACTGGGACAGAGTTACGAGAGATCGATAGAGCGTCGTGTATGCCGCCAGTTTGTCGGCATCGTTCTCGCCTTTCCAGAAACGTCGCCGGTTTCTCCGTACATACCAGTTAGAGAGGTTATCCACAAATCCCTCGATCCTGCGGGCTGCAGCAGTCAGGTTGTAGCTGTCCATCAGTCCGGAGACCTCGCTGACCAATCGATTAAGCTCCGAGTTAACCCAGCTGTCCAGTTCGGTGAATGCCGTTGGCTCATCGCGGTCTGACCCCGAGGGCCGGGGCACAAAGCTGTCGATATTCGCGTAGAGGGTGAAGAAGGAGTATGTGTTCCACAGCGTAAGCAGGAACTTGCGTATCGTCTCTTCCAGCATCCTGGTTGAGAAACGACGGTTGTCGTCCCCCGTGGCGGAAGCCAGCATATACCATCTCAGGGCATCCGCACCGAAACCATTGAACAGGGCACGGGGATCAACTACATTGCCTCTGGAGGTGCTCATCTTCTCCCCTTGCTCATCTACAACAAACCCCAGGCAGATCACGTTCCTGAAGCAGGGACGATTGAACAGCAGGGTAGACAGCGCGTGCAAGCTGTAGAACCAGCCTCTGGTCTGGTCGACAGCCTCACAGATGAAGTCGGCGGGAAAACTCTGCCTGAACTCATCCTCATTCTCAAAGGGATAATGCCACTGAGCTACCGGCATAGCTCCAGAGTCAAACCAGCAATCCGCTACCTCGGGAACGCGCAGCATCCTGCCTCCGCAATCGGGACAGGCAAAGGTGATTTCATCTACATGTGGGCGATGAAGATCCAGGGGCGTGGATACCCCTTCGATACCTGTCTGCGCCTTCAAGTCGTCCACGCTGCCCACACACTCATAGCGGGCACACGAAGAACAGCGCCAGATATTCAGCGGAGTTCCCCAGTACCTCTCCCTGGAAAAAGCCCAGTCGATGTTGTTCTCCAGCCAATCTCCGAACCGGCCGTGCTTGATGTGTTCCGGGTACCAGTTTATCTCAGCATTGCCCGAGATGAGCTGTTGTTTCACCGCTGTTGTCCTGATATACCAGGCCCGCTTGGCATAGTAGACAAGAGGCGTCTCACATCTCCAGCAAAAAGGATAGGTGTGCGTGATCATCTCGCTGCGAAAGAGCAAGCCGCGCCCGCTAAGGTCATCAAGGATCAAAGGGTCAGCATCCTTGACGAACTTGCCGGCGAAGGGATAGGTGCCGGTAACTCTGCCCTCAAGGTCGACGGGCTGAACAAAGGCGAGCCCGCAACCCATCCCGATCTCGAAGTCAATCTCGCCGAAGGCAGGAGCGATATGAACTATCCCGGTGCCTTCATCCAGGGAGACAAAGTCGGCGCCCACCACCGCATACGTCAGGTCTTCTACCGTCTCTTCGACATGAAGTGTCGGCAGGGCCAGACGCTGCACGGCGAACTCATGAGGGTTGAACAGGGGCTCATATTCAAGATCCACCAGATCGTCACCCGAGACAACCCCTACCTCCTTATACCCCTCGAGCCCAACCCTGTCCACGAGAACTCTGGCCAGGATGAGATGCTCATGGTCGCCTTCCATCACGCTGTACTCGGCGTGGGGAGCAACAGCCAGGGCCGTATTGCCCGGCAGCGTCCACGGCGTTGTCGTCCAGGCCAGCAGAAAGGCCGGTTTGCTCGATATGCGCTCAGACGAGAGGATGGCATGAAGTCTCGCAGCCTGCCCCAGCGAACCGCGGGCCAGTTTGAACTTTATGTACACTGACGGATCCTCAGCATCCTCATAGCCTTGAGCCACCTCGTGAGAGCTAATGGTTGTGCCGCAACGAGGACAATGCGGCGTCACTTTGTAGCCCTGGTAGATCAGACCCTTGTCCCAGAGTTGCTTGATTATCCACCAGCAAGACTCAGTATAGGAGCTGTCGAGCGTTACATAAGGATGCTCCATATCCAGCCAGTAGCCGAGGCGCTCGGTCATAACCTCCCATTCTCCAATGTACCTGAGAACGCTTTGACGACAATGGTCGTTGAACCGAGCCACTCCGTATTCCTCGATTTGCGCCTTGCTGGCAAGGGCCAGGTCCCTCTCCACTTCCAGTTCAACAGGCAGTCCATGCGTATCCCACCCTGCCTTTCGCGGCACGTGATATCCCTGCATCGTCTTATACCGGCAGACGGCATCCTTATACAGTCGGGCCAGCACGTGATGCACGCCCGGACTGCCGTTAGCTGTGGGCGGCCCCTCATAGAAGACGAAGCGCTGCCCGCCCTGTCTGGCCTCAATGCTCTGGCCGAAAATCCCGCGCTCTTTCCAGAAGCGCAGGATATCCTCCTCGAGTCGCGGGAAGCTGACCTTGCTGTTTACCTCTCGGAACATGATGAGCCCTGTCTGGGCACAACAACTACCTTCCTGCCCTCGCCCTCGCCAATGCTATGAGTTGTTACGTCGGGATTATCGGCCAGAGTCAGGTGAACGATACGGCGTTCGTCGGGCGGCATAGGCTCCATGGTTATGGCCCGTCGTCGTGAGCACACCTGCTCTGCTATATATAGTGCCAGCCGCTGAAGCGAGTCACGACGGTGCTGCTTGTATCCAGCCACGTCAACCTCCAACGGCAGCCAGACCTTCAACCGTGCGGTCACTATCAACTTGGTAATGTACTCCAGCGAAGCCAGCGTCTGCCCTCGCCTCCCGATCAGTATACCCAGATCGTCACCCTTGATATCCAGGGCCAGAGGTATCTCATCTGATAAGACTTCAACCTTGCCCTCTACTCCCAGTAACTCGAGCAAGTCCTGCAGCACCTCTGTGACAGTCAGTACCGCATCAGGGTCGACAGGCTCCGGGCGGTCGTTCTCGCCGGGGGTTAGTGGAGTGACCCGGATTGCCGCTTGCTTGCTCCCTACCCCTAGAATCCCGGACTTCCCCTCGCTGATGACCTCCACATCAAACTGGTCTCGGGTCAATCCTAGCTGTGCCTCCGCCTTCTCTATTGCCTCTTCCACTGTCGTGGCAAGTATCTCTATTGCTTCCATGATTCCATTTTCCTTTACTAGTTTGCTTAATCACCAGCACCACTTGTCGCCGCCCCGGTCGTGCTGGTTCTAACCTGACGGTCCTGACTGAAACGGAGAGCGGAACTTAAGGTAGCCCCAGCCACCTGTGACGAAGTACTGGGTGATGATACCGATCACGTTGGAGACCGCCCAATACAGGGCCAGCCCACTGGGGAACATCAACGTAAGGAAGCCGAACATAAGCGGCATCATCAGCAGCATCATCTTGCCTGTCGACTCCTGCCTTGGGTCAACGGCTGGCGCCGTTGTCATCTTCTGCTGGACCCACATTGTGCCGCCGACTATGATGGCCAGGATGAAGTCACCGCTGCCTCCTAGATCAAGCCACAGGAAACGACTACTCAAGGGGATGGCCTGACTCACCATCTCCCAGGAGTATAGCCGGTGAGCCAGATCCAGCAGATTCTCGGGCGTGGTGGCCAGCGCCCTCATAATGGCCTGATAGAGGGCAATCCAGATAGGAAGCTGAATCAGCATGGGCCATATGCAGCCCAGAGGGTTCACTCCGGCTTCCTTATAGAGCTTCATCATCTCTTGTTGCAGCTTCTGCTGATTCTTGCCGTATTTCTTCTGCAATTCCTGCATCTTTGGCTGCATATCCTGCAAGGCCTTTGTGGAACTGAGCTGGCGTTTGGTAAGGGGCCAGGATAACAGACGAACGATGACGGTAAGGGCGATGATAGCCAGACCGAAACTGCCGCCCAGGATATGGCTCAACGCAATCAACACGTTGAGTATCGGGTTACCTATGATCAGATGCCAAACTTCCAGCATTGAGCTTGATCCTTATTCTTCACCGGTCAGTGGAATCATCCAGTCCACTACGCCCCTGTCGATATCCACGGCATTCAGCCGATTTTTCTCATCTCGAATATAGACCAGCCCTTCGTGGGCAGAAAACGAACCTCTGACGTCAGCGCCGATCGAGATAGTCTTCAGTGCCGCCGGCTCAGCAACAGGGTCATCACCGAGATCGAAGACGTGCACAGTGCCCGCTTCATTGACCAGTATCAGCAGATTGTCAACCAGGTAAGGTGAAGAAACTATCGGCACACGCCTGCCTTTTGCATCCTTGCTCTCAAACTGCCACAATCCCTCCCCCGTCTCAGCATCGATGGCGTATATCCTGCCATCAAGGCAGCCGGCATAGACAATCCCGTGGCTGACCAGGGGAGCAGCCCAGAACCACTTGCCGCCGGCAAATCTCCACAGGGGTTCGCTGGCACCGATCCTCACGGCGTAGAGATTGTTGTCAAACGAGCCCACGTATATGATGTCCTCATAGACCACCGGAGCGGAGGCAAAGCCCGTCTGCGACTCGAAAGACCAGTCCAGTGGCTCTCCCGTCTCAGCCGACAAGGCATGGATATGACCATCGAGAGTGCTCACATAGACAGTATCGCCCACAACAGCGGGGCTCGTCCACAACTTGTCAGCTAACTGCTCGGAGCTCCAATCGAGCGTGAAACTCGATCTGTCCAGGGCATAGACCCTGCCGTCTGAGCTGCTGAAATAGATACTCTCACCCGCTATCACCGGGGTACCCACTATGGCTCCTATATATGCCCCGCCTCTCGGGTATTCCCAGATTATCTGGCCATCGCTTATTCGTAAGGCATACATTCTGCCACCCTGCGCGGTGTAGGTGCCCACATAGACTAAGTCTCCCTCCACTATCGGTGTGGTATATATAGCAGCGGAGACAGCCGCCGGGCCACAGGACAGTCCGCCGCCGGAGGGTGCAGTAATCGGATAATGCCATTTAAGGCTGCCTGTCGCCGCATCAACCGCCACCACCCTGCCATCGGCGGATCCGGCATAGACGATGCCATCGTGAAAGGCGGTTCCCGACCAACCCCTCGCTGCCTGAGCTCCACCCGGAACACAGGAGACCAGGACCGAGGCGAAAAGCAGGACCACAACGAGGAAGGATATCTTCGCTTGCTTCATTGTCATGCCTAATTCAAGGGACCGGGTCGTACCCACCTTTGGAGAAAGGATGGCATCGACCTATCCTTTTGGCCGTCAGCCAGCTGCCTCTGGTAAGACCGTACTTCCTGATGGCCTCAGAAGCATAATGCGAGCATGTCGGCTGATAGCGACAAACATGAGGCGTAACTCTAGACACTGTGTTCTGATACAGCCTGATCAAACCCAGAGCTATTTGGCTCATTCGCCGGTCTCCAACAGTTGTGCCCGATTCAGTAGCCTGGTTACCGCCTGCTCAAGTTCGTGATAGTCAGCATTCACTGCTACAGACCGGGCGATGAAGACGATATCCCACCCCGACTTCAGCGATTGCAGCCTCATTATCTCCCTGAGTAACCTCTTCACGCGGTTACGCTGCACCGCCTTACCCACCTTTTTCGTCACCGCAAAGCCATATCGGCTTATGTCCAGGCCATTGGGCGTGGCCTTCATCACCAGCAAGCTGTTCGCCCATACCTTGCCTTGCCGATAGACCAGGGTATATTGGGCTCTATTAGTTAAAGATCGAGGCTCCTTCACAGAGTGGGGTCAAACGGGGGTCAGCCTGTACCTCCCCTTGAGGCGCCTGGCCTTGAGCACCCGTCTTCCAGCTCGATCGGCCATCCTGGCGCGAAAACCCAGCTTGCGCCTCCGGGGAATCGTCTTTGGTTGATAAGTCCGCTTCGGCATGGCTTAACCTGCAGAACGGGACAGTCCGACGCCTCCCGTCTTCCAAATGTGGCTCGGCGCGTAAGGTAACATAGCCAGGTAACGCGCCCTCTTGATAGCTTGCGCCAGGCTCCTCTGGTGCTTGGCACAGGTCCGACTTCTCCGGCGCGACACTATCTTCCCTTGATTGGAGATGTAGCGAGACAACATAGACACGTCTTTGTAGTCGATCTTCATGTTCCCTTTGCAGAAGGGACAGAATGCCGGTCTGGCCACGAAACCCCTCGTCCTTCTTGCTCTCACAGTATTAGGCAAATCTTCTTCTCCTTTGTCTTAATCGAAGGGCAAATCCTCGGGTTCGATATCGCCCTCTTCAGGAAGCGAACCTGGCTCTCGTTTGCCCAGGAAAAGCACGCGGTCCGCATTCACCTCAAGGCTGGTACGCATCTGTCCATCCTGTCCTTCCCAATTGCGGGCATGCAGTCTTCCCTCAACGTACACCTGCCTGCCCTTGCTCAAGAACTGATTACACTGCTCAGCTGGTTTGCCCCAGACGCTAACTCTGAACCAGTCGGTCTCTTCTCGGGTCTCTCCAGCAGAGGTAGTGTAGCGATGATTGGTAGCCACACGAAAGGAGGTAACCGCTTTTCCATCAGGCGTATACCGCATCTCCGGATCAGAACCCAGATTGCCGACTAGTATCACTTTGCTTAAGCTCGCCATATCAGTCATCCAGTTTTACCACGAGATACCGCAGAATATCCCGTGACGCGCCAACCTCTGTTTCAAGTTCCTTGACTGCTTTCGGCCCTAACTTGAAGCGAGTCAAAACGTAATCGGCCTCCATGAACTTCTCGATGGGGTAAGCCAGTTTCCTCTTGCCCCATTGCTTCGTCTCTTCCACGGTGCCGCCACGGTTGTTGATCGACTCAGCCACCGTATCTATGATTCTGGACACTCCCTCTTCGTCAACCTCGGGATTAATCATGGCTACCAGTTCATAATCACGCATGGCTAGATTTTATAACATAGGGGACAAAATGGCAACAACGTGTGGTGGCTGACCACATAGGTAACAGTGGGGTGCGGATCCTGGCTAGAACGTGCACTACGGCCGGTGCTATAATCCCAGCCATGAAGGTGTCTGAGTTAGGTGAATTCGGACTGATCGACCTCATACGCAGCAGCGTCGCCAGATACGATGATTGCGGGCGTACTCCCTGGCGGGAGATCGTGGTAGGGATTGGCGATGACGCTGCTGCCTGGCGCGCCGACGGTCAGATCCTTCTGGCCACTACAGATACGCTGGTGCAGGAGATACACTTCAATCTCGACGTCATATCCTGGGAGGAACTGGGCTGGAAGACATTGGCTGTCAATCTGAGCGACATAGCTGCCATGGGCGGCATTCCCAAATACGCGCTGCTCTCTCTGGCGCTGCCGGGAGACCTGCAGGCCGAGGACATCTCGAGGTTTGCCGACGGCCTGATGCGCCTGGCCGGCGAGTTTAGAGTTGCTGTGGTTGGAGGCAACATATCCGCAGCTCCCAATGTGGTTATCACTGCGACGGTCATAGGCTGCTCCAGGGGAGAAGCCATACTCAAAAGGTCAACGGCCTGCCCGGGCGACCTGATAGCCGTCACAGGGTATCCGGGACTGTCGGCGGCCGGCCTGGAGATGCTCAAGGGAAGGGCCATCTCCGATCCTGAGATGAGCAGTGTCCTGAGATGCGCCCATCTTCAACCTAGGCCCAGGATAGAAGAGGCCCGTATTCTGACCGAACAAGGAGTGAAAACAGCCATAGACGTAAGCGACGGGCTGGTGGCCGACCTCGATCATATATGTGAATGCAGTAAGGTCAACGCCAGGATAGACATGCAACGGGTGCCCGTGCACCCTATGCTAGAGGCCAATTTCCCCAACTATCGCGACCTGGCTCTGTCCGGTGGCGAGGATTATGAGCTGCTTTTCACCGCTGATGAAGCCACTCTGGCCCGGGTCAACCAGGCTCTGAACTGCCCGGTGGCGGTAATCGGTGAGATCAGAGCAGAGGAGTCGGTAAAACGGGTGACAGTGGTGGACAGCAGGGGAGACGCCATCAGTTACCGGAAAGGAGGCTGGGAACACTTCAAGCATGGAGTCACTAAAGCTTACCTCGCGTAGCCCAGAGCAAACTCAGTTGCTGGGAAGCCACCTGGGGGAACTGGCCCACAAGGGTGATGTCTTCCTCCTCACAGGCGAGCTGGGAACAGGCAAGACCTGTCTTGTTCAGGGCATTGCTCGCGGGCTCGCCGTAAACGAGCATGCGTTCAGCCCGTCCTTTGTCATTCTGAGGGAGTATCATGGCCGGCTTCCCCTGTATCATGTTGACCTCTATCGCCTCGATAGTGCTGATGAGATCGCTGACCTGGGGCTGGAGGAGTACTTCTTCGACGATGGAGTCTGTGTCGTTGAATGGGCTGAGAAAGGAATGCTGGTAGTACCCCGTGACAATCTACTCATCACCATACAGTATGTCCCCGGCTCCCCTGCGGCGCGCCTCATCTCGCTGGACCCGCACGGAAACCGCTACCAGGACCTGATAGGGCAACTACAACAAGACAGGGATTAGAGACGAGCTCTCTGATATGGAACTAACTATCGATACGTCGTCCAATATCGCCGGCGTCGCCCTGTCTCACAGGGGTGAGATACTGGCTTCACTAACCTGGAAGACCGCGCGAAATCATACAGTAGAACTGCTCCCCGGTCTGATTTGCCTGTTACGACAGGCAAGCGTGGAACTGGACTCCGTTGAGGCGATCATCGTAGCTAAGGGTCCCGGGAGCTTCAATGGACTGCGAGTAGGCATAAGCGCGGCCAAGGGACTGGCATCCAGTCTGAGGATTCCCTTGCTCGGTGTGAACACCCTGGAGGCTGAGGCCTATCCCTTCGCCTTTACCGGACTGCCGCTGCGCCCCATTCAAAAGGCCGGTCATGATATAGCCACTGCCCTCTACCGGCAGAAGGACGATGAATGGCAGTGTCTGGAGGCGGAGAATCTGACCACAATCACAGTGTTGTGCCGTCATATCAAGCAGAGGACCCTGTTCTGCGGCGAGCTTTCGCACAACATGATAAGTGAGATACGACAAAACCTGGGCAGGCGAGCTATAATACCGCGGAGTGAGAGCCACTCCCGGGCCAACTCCTTGGCAGCATTGGGCTGGCAGAGACTGTGCAGGGGAGAACGGGATGACCCGGTATCCCTGCAGCCGTTATACCTTCGCCCTCCCCATATCACCAAGCCCAGAGTTAAGACGCCCCCCTCGCCCTCCTGAGCGAAACAAGGGAGCCACCAGATGGAGATTCCTAGACTGGATGCCGAGTACGCCGCGAAGGTATGTTTCGCCTGCGGCCGGGAGAACCCCATTGGACTGAAGCTGAAACCCGTATATGATGGGAAGAAGGTTATTGCCGAGTTCACCGCCGGTGAGTTCCATCAGGGATGGAATGACGCCATTCACGGAGGCATCCTCTACACCCTCCTCGACGAGGTCAATGCCTATGCTATGCTCTGCCATGGGGTTGAGTTTGGCGTTACTGCCAAAAGCGAGATCAGGTTCAAGCAGGCGGCGCCCATCAACGAACCGATTCAGGCCTCTGCCTGGGTCACCAAGGCGAGGAAACGGCTGGTGGAGACTCAGGGCATGCTCACGCTCAAGGACAATACCGTGCTGGCCGAGGGCGATTTCCTGTTCTACGTCTGGACACAGTCAAGGAGGACGGTGCTCTGGGACATGGACGGGGTCATTGCCGACTCCGCTGCCTTCCACCTTGCTGCCTGGCAGGAGACCTTTGCTGAGAGAGGCATAGACTTCACCAGAGAGGATTTCGACGGCCTGTTCGGCACCCGGAACGACCATATAATCCGCACCGTCATGGGGCACGAGCTCCCTGAAGACGATCTCAAGAGCATCGCCCGGGAGAAGGAGGCGAGCTTCCGCCGGAAGGCAAGAGGAAACGTGAAGCCGTTTCCTGGGGCAGTGAAGCTCCTGAATACCATAAAGAAGGCGAGCTTCAAGCTGGGACTGGCGTCTTCGGCACCGAAGGAGAATATAGCCCTGGTGGTGGGCGACCTTGGCCTGGAAGATATCTTTGACTGCATCGTCTACGGTCAAGAGGTATCCGAAAGCAAACCAAGCCCTCAGGTATACCTGCTGGCCGCCGAGAGGTTGGGAGTGACACCCGGCGACTGCCTGGTAATCGAGGATGCACCACAGGGGGTCAGAGCCGCCAAGAGCGCAGGGATGAAGTGTCTGGCCGTAACCAACACCCGCCCTCGGCAGGAACTCGAGGAGGCCGACATGGTGGTTGATTCTCTCGAGGACGTTGACCTGATCACCTTGATCATGAGGATTTAGAAAGGAGCCAAGCCAAAATGGAGAGAAGCTTAGTCCTTATCAAGCCTGACGGAGTCCAACGGGGATTGGTGGGGAGGATCATCTCCCGCCTGGAGCAGAAAGGGCTCAAGATCGTCGCCATGAAGATGTTGCATATCGACAAGGATCTGGCCGGACGTCACTATGCCATTCACAGAGGGAAGCCCTTCTTCGATGATCTGGTGGATTTCATCACCTCCAGCCCGGTGATCGCCATCGTCTTCCAGGGCAAGAATGCCGTGGAGATCATACGGCAGTCCATGGGAGATACCGACCCTGCCAGAGCCCGCAGCGGCACCATCAGAGGTGACTTCGGTGTTGATATCGGGCATAACCTGGTCCATGGTTCTGATTCAGTGGAGAACTCCTCGCGCGAGATAGACCTGTTCTTCTCGGCACAGGAAATCCTCAGCTATGACCGGGACCTAGATACCTGGATCTACTGAATCCTGACTACCGGGATCGCCTTATTCCACAGCTTATCCAGTTGATAGTAGTCCCGCTCTAAGGGAGCAAAGACATGAACGATAACCGAGCCAAAATCGGAGAGTACCCAACCTGAATCCGCCGTCCCCTCATTATGATGAGGCAGCACGCCCTTGCTCTTCAGCACCTCGCCGATGTCCTGCCATATAGCTTCAATGTGACGTTCGGTGTCCCCCGTGCAGATCACGAAGTAGTCCGTGAAAGAGCACAGGGCTCTAACGTCCAGCATAGCGATATCCCGAGCTTGCTTCTCGGATGCAAGTTCGGTGGCTAGGCGTGCTACTTCTTCCGCTTCCAGAAAGCCGGTGACCTCCTCTTCACATTATACCACTTTGCCCGACGCTACACCAAGACGGGTGTAACAGCTCACGCTGCCGTTATGCTGCGCCCCGGGGTCAGAGCCCTGCGACAACGCCGTTCTGCTCGCACATCTGAACTTCGAATTTCCTAATCCACAGTATGTCTGCTATAATGACGAGAGAGGTCATACATATGCAGGCAAAGTGGTGGCGCAGTGGGTTTTTCTACCTGCTACTTCTAGTAGTGATAGTGGCGCTGGTGTTTGTTGCCATTGCCCGTGAAGGGCCCGAGCAGCTGACTCTAGCCGAATTCGTCAGTCAAGCCAAGAAACAGGTCGATACCATCGGGTACTGGCAAGAGGGGCAGAAACTGATCGGCCTGAAGAGCGATCGGGTAACTCATTGGGCTACCTACTCAGAAACGGCTGTTGACTTTGACAGACTTCTTCAGCAGTATCGCATTGATGAGAATGTGGTGCAAGTAGAACCTGCTTACGACGGCAGGCAGCTAGACGAGGCCGGCAAGCTTACGGATGACAAGGAGGTGGGGTTAGTAGAGTTGATGCTTAACGCTAAGAGGCAGATCGATACGATCAGGCAGCATGGCAACGCGCTGGAGGGCATTAGAGTTGACGAGACGATCGTGGTCAAGACCGCCTTCGAAGGCAGTACATCTGAACTGAGGGACTACCTGGAAAAAGAAGGTGTCACTCTGGGAGCGGGAGGAATCAAGCTCGATGTCAAACCCAGTGGGTTCGACTGGGGAACGATAGCGCTAACGGTCATTCTGCCCATCATGCTGCTCGGGGCCCTGTTCTACTTCCTGTTCTTCCGTGCTGCCCGTGGCGCCGGTACACAGGCTTTCAATTTCAGCAAGAGCCGTGCCCGCTTGAGCCTGGACCACAAACCCGATGTGACCTTCGACGATGTTGCCGGAGCAGATGAGGCTAAGGAAGAGGTCCAGGAGATAGTGGAGTTCCTGAGATCTCCCCAGAAGTTCCAGACCTTGGGGGGACGAGTGCCCCGAGGAGTGCTCCTGGTGGGACCGCCGGGCACAGGTAAGACCCTGCTGGCCAAAGCTATAGCGGGAGAGGCCGGGGTGCCCTTCTACTCCATCAGCGGGAGCGAGTTTGTGGAGATGTTTGTGGGTGTGGGTGCGGCCAGGGTTAGAGACCTGTTCGAACAGGCCAAACGCAACGCACCTTGCCTCATATTTATCGATGAAATCGACGCCGTAGGCCGGCACCGCGGCGCCGGTCTGGGCGGAGGGCATGACGAAAGGGAGCAGACCCTGAATCAGATCCTGGCTGAGATGGACGGCTTCGATACCGGTGTGAACATCATTGTTATGGCCGCCACCAATCGACCCGACATCCTGGATCCCGCCCTGCTGCGTCCCGGCCGCTTTGACCGCCATATCGTCATCGACCTGCCCGATATAAAAGGCCGCAAGGCTATACTTGAGGTACATGCCAAGGGCAAGCCGCTGGCCAACGGTGTTAAGCTTGAGACGATAGCCAAGGAGACGCCGGGATTCAGTGGCGCCGACCTGGCCAATCTCATCAACGAGGC